>NZ_JAUBQB010000021.1:0-85686 GCF_036701035.1 Microcoleus sp. Pol7_B2
ACCATACGCAGTAGTCAGTCTGCCACTGAAAGAGTGCAAATTCTGAGGTGTGAATATTGGGAAAAAGTGAAAAATATTGACCCTGACAACCTCATTTTTTTGGAGGAAATGGGCGTTTTATTGGGGTTGACGCGAACCCATGCACGTTCAATATGTGGTAGTAGAGTCTACGATTTAAAACCATTTTATCGGGGGGCAAAAGTCACAGTTATCGGAGCAATTAGCTTAAAAAAAGTAGTAGGATTAATGACCCTCAACGGGTCAATGGATGGCAGAGCTTTTGAAGTCTTTATTGAACATTTTTTAGTCCCCAACTTATGGGAGGGTGCAGTAGTTGTTATGGATAATCTACCTGCTCACAAGTTGGGGACTATTGAACCATTGATACAAGCCGCTGGTGCTAGTTTACTGAACTTATCACCCTATTCTCCGGATTTTAATCCTATAGAGTTATGGTGGTCGCAACTTAAAGCTTTTTTACGTCAGTTCTCACCAAGCACCACCAAGATGGTTGATATTTTGCTGGCTACTGCACGCTTATTTTGTCAATCCTAAGCACTTTAAAAACTGGTTTACAAGCTGCTGTTACTGTACTTCATAAACTTGGAATTTGCTGTAATTTTCTCTATTATCTTGAATAAATCTTTCGGTTCATATCGCTCTCTCAATAAAAAGCGATTCACACCCTGAATGTGAAAATTCTCCCAATATTTCTGATAACCTGCTACAACCTCCCAACTTTGGCTCTGACAGTAAAAATAAGGTGTATAGGTCTAGATTGCGTTGCGCTATGGATGATTTAGTGATTTCTCTGATTGTCCGATACCTAGAAAGTAGAGGACCTATATTTATCAATTCAGTATTTTGTTATTTTGTCAATGCGTAACTCCTAGAAATAAGCTGGATTTGGTATTAGTCCCTATTATCGCAATTGTCGATCGACTTACAACCAACTGGATAAACAGATTTGTAAGTAGTCGATCGCTTGCCAAACAAAGTATAGCGGTTATCGCGGACTTGTTCGTACACACGATCGCCCATCCACTTCATCCCCGGCATTGCCCGGTAAGCCGCCACAAACACCTCCCCAGCAGGAAGTATCCGCCCGATTTCCTCCGCCGCATCGCTGCCCTGCCAGCGCCGTTCCGGGGTGTTGCCATCTATCAAAATCATCCCCATTTCGCATTCTTGAGACGTAATCCCAAAGCGATTTAATTGCTCTAAATCTTGCATGGGAATATACTCAAACCGCTGGCCTTGGTCTAAGGTTTCTAGTAACTGTACCAAGGTAACGCACAGATTGCAATTGCCGTCGTAAATTACGTTGTAATTCATTTGATAACTTCCTAAATTGGGGATGAACTATTGCAGGAATTGCACCTTACTTACTAGCTGTAGGGTGCGTAGGGGCGCACCTACCTAACTAACTATTTTTTTTACAGGAATCTCGATCGCAAATTCCGTGCCTTGACCCGGTGCAGAATCGCACTTAAGCAGCCCGCCGTGTTTTTCCACCACAATTTGATAGCTGATAGACAGCCCCAAACCAGTACCTTTACCAGGTTCTTTCGTAGTAAAAAACGGATCGAACAGCCTTTTGTGAACATCTATCGGAATCCCCGGCCCGTTGTCAGCAATCCGAATCACAATATGAGAAGGATGCCGCCTTGAATCATCAGAAACAGCAGACTCTGCCTGCATCAAAGCATCCTGTTCATATTTTACATCCGTACAAATCCGCAGCGTCGGCGAAGGACAATAAGGAATAGGTGCCAGTTGTCCCTCTGCCCAGTGTCCAGTCTCCATTGCCTCTTCCAAAGCATCAATTGCATTGCCAATAATATTCATAAAAACCTGATTCAACTGTCCTGCATAACACTGTACGCGGGGCAAATTGCCGAACTCTTTGAGGAGCACAATTTTAGGACGCCCTGCCGTTTCTTTCAACCTGTGCTGCAAAATCAACAAAGTGCTTTCAATCCCTTCGTGAATATCCACCTGCTTTTGTTCGGCTTCATCTAATCGCGAAAAATTCTTTAATGACAGCACAATTTGGCGAATTCGCTCGGCTCCCATTTTCATAGAATTTAACAGGTTCGGCAAATCTTTGAGCAGAAAATTTAAATCTACATCATCTATCTCTTGTTGAATTGCCGGTGTTGGGTTCGGGTATTCCTGCTGGTAAAGTTGCAGCATTTTTAGCAAGTCTTTAAAGTAATCGTCAGCGTGCATGACGTTGCCGTAAATAAAGCTAACTGGATTGTTTATTTCGTGAGCAACGCCAGCGACTAATTGCCCCAAACTTACCATTTTTTCATTTTGAACCATCATGCTTTGAGTTTTATGCACGTCCCGTAGGGCTTTTGCCAATTCTAGATTTTTACCCCTCAATTGACTTTCGGAAAGCTGCACCGCTTCTTCGGCGTGTTTGCGCTTGGTAATATCTTTGCGAATTGCTACATATTGATGAGGTTCTCCGCTGGTATTTAAGCAAGGTACAATCGTAGTATCCAACCAGAATAATGTACCGTCTTTAGCTTGATTTTTCATTTCTCCCCGCCAAACCTTTCCCTGGCGGATAGTTGACCAAAGTTGCTTAAAAAAATCGGCTGCGTGATAACCCGAATTAACAAGTCTGTGGGTTTTGCCGATCAGTTCTTCTCGGGAATATTTAAATAGTTCGCAAAATTGATCGTTGACATAGGTAATAGATCCAAATTCGTCGGTATTAGAGACAATCGCCGATTGATCCAAAGCAAATTTTTCAAATTCCAACTCTTTGAGAGTTTGGCGCAATTCTGCTTCGGCTTGTTTGCGATCGCTAATATCGGTAATCATTCGTAAAACCCCGGAAAATTTGCCCTCAGCGTCGAACATCGGCGTCGCCGACACGATCGCCCACAAGTGAGATCCGTCTTTCCGAGTAAACTTAAAATCGTGGCGTTCGCGAATGCCTTCCCGCCTGCGCTGGACGTAACTTTCTGCTATTTCCCTAGATTCGCAGTCCATAAACTCAAATAGCGATCGCCCCAGCATTTCCTCCACAGTATACCCCAGCATTTCGGCCATCCGAGAGTTAGCAAAAGTCGTGATACTTTCGCTGTCAAACATCCAAACGCCCTCCGAAGCCGTCTCGACAATGCAGCGGTAATAACTCTCGCTTTCCCTGACGGTTGCCTCTGCTTGCTTGCGATCCGTAATATCAGTTTGCACCGCAATAAAACCTTCGAGTTCACCATTTTCTTGATAAATGGGGGCGATCGAAAGCGCCACCCAATAACCCCTTCCATTCTTTTTGTAATTGTAGATTTCCTGATTAAACGGCACCCCCGCAGACAAAGCCGATCGCAGTTGAGCAATAGTTAGCGGGTCTGTTTCAGGGCCTTGCAGTACATCACCTGGTTTTTTTCCCTGCATTTCTGCCAGCACATAACCACTAATGCGAGTAAATCCTTCATTCACCCATTCAATGCAGCCTTGAGCATCAGTAATAATCACACCATTTTGCGTTTTTTGAGCTACAATAGCCAAGCGCGACAATTCGGTTTCATTTTTTTTTCTTTCCGTAATATCTTCAGCAATACCCAGAATGTACTTAGGCGCGCCCGAATCGTCAAACAAAGGAACTTTTTTCGTGTGCAAAATCCGCTTTCCCCCGCGCGGAAGTTCGATAGTTTGTTCGGGCAAATCGACGCCTTCTCTCGTTGCGAGCACTTCTAAATCTTGTGCTTGCAAGTAATTGGCATGATCTGGCTCCAACAAGTCAGCAGCATTGTTTAAGAGCACTTCATCCCTGGAATAGCCAAACAATTCTTCGCTAGCAGTATTCCAATAAATAAATTTTTGCTCTACAGCATCTTTAATAAAGACACTAATCGGTAGATTTTGCAGTACCGCATTGAGAAAATCTTGAGTGTTTCGCAATTTTTCCTCAGCTCGCTTTCGTTCAGTAATATCCAAAATCACTCCGTCGAGATAAACAACCCGACACAGAGAATTTGCGATCGGCGAAATCGGCGAAACCTGCGAAACCACAGCCGACAAAAAGCCCTCAATTTCCCCTTGTCCCTCTTGTCTTCCTCTCGCCTCGTCCGCCTCGCAGCAAACAGCTTTGCCTTTTTCGTAAACCCAGCTAATGCCGCCGTCAGCCCGGACAATCCGGTATTCAAGGATGTACGGAGTTCGAGTTTCTACACTTTTTTTGACAACAGCATCCACATTTTTGCGGTCTAGAGGATGGATAATGCTTGCCAAGGAACGGACGCGATCGTTGATAAAATCAGAAGAGGGATAGCCTGATATTTCTTGAACAGCCTCGCTCAAAAACGCCGTTGTCCGTGTTAATTCCCCGGCGTCCGTATACTCGCAGGTACAGCGGTAGACAGCACCGGGAATATTAGCTACTAAATTTTTATATTTTTCTTCGCTTTTTAACAAAGATGAGCCGTCTTCGTTATTGTGATCGTCGTTCTTAAATTTAGAAGAATTGGAAGAAATTTGCATGGTTTTTTTTCACTTGTAAGTGCGAGGGCAAGTGTGAGAGTAGATGACCCTATAAAAAGTGAATTTAATTTGCGTAACAATTCGTTATAAACTAATATAGTACAAAATTAGTTCTGCGAACATTCAGAAAACTTGAGGGTGGCTAATAGGTAGAGCTAATCAAGGCTAGAGATGTATAAAACACTTCGCCAACGAATTTTCTAACGAATTTAAAGGATTTAACTGAGATGTTCCACCATTCTCCATAAGCCTTTTAGGAGCGGGCTAGAAGGGCCCACCGCACAAGAAATTCATTCTTTGTGGAACAGGCCCGAAAGCCTGTTAAGTGAGAATGGTGCAAGATGTGAGTTTAACGGATTTAAGGAATGGATGTTGAGGATCGAGGGAAAGAGCGAAGATTTTCCCACTTTCCCACTCTCCGACTCTCCCACTCCCCCACTCTCCCCCTTCCCCACTCCCTCACTCTCGTTAGAATAAGATAAGTTTCCTTGCTACCGATCGCCCCTCAAACAAAACACCATGACTCAACAACAACCCCGGATTTGCATTCTCGGCGGAGGCTTCGGCGGACTCTACACAGCCCTGCGCTTGAGTCAGTTACCCTTCTCCAAAACCGAAAAACCCGAAATTGTCCTAGTTGACCGCCGCGATCGATTTTTGTTCGTTCCCCTGCTGTACGAACTCCTGACCGGCGAACTCCAAACCTGGGAAATTGCCCCCCCGTTTGCCGAACTCTTGGAAAACACAGGCGTGCGCTTTTGTCAAGGCACTGTCTCCGGCATCGATGTGGAGGAAAAGCGAGTGCAGTTGCACGACGGGCCAGAAATTCCGTGCGATCGCCTGGTTTTAGCTTTAGGCGGCAAAACCCCTCTAGATATGGTCAAGGGTGCGGTTGAATATGCTTACTCGTTTCGCACCCTCGACGACGCCTACCGCTTAGAAGAAAGACTGCGGTTTTTAGAAGCCAGCAACAACGACAAAATTCGGGTGGCGATCGTCGGGGCCGGTTATTCAGGAGTAGAATTAGCTTGTAAATTAGCCGATCGACTCGGAGAAAAAGGTCGCGTGCGGTTAGTTGAGCAAAGCGACATGATTCTGCGGACATCACCGGAGTTTAACCGCGAAGCCGCCAGCCAAGCTTTAGAAAAACGGAAAGTGTGGATCGACTTAGAAACTGAAGTAGAGGCGATCGAAGCGGACACAATATCCTTACTTTACAAAGGACAATTAGATGTTCTCCCCGTAGACATAGTGCTGTGGACAGTAGGAACTCAAGTTAGTCAAGCAGTACGATCTCTACCCCTCAAACAAAACCAGCGCGGTCAATTAATCGTCAATCCGCAGATGCAAATTATCGACCATCCAGATATATTTGGCTTGGGAGACTTAGCTGAATGTTACGATGCAACCGGTCAAAAAGTCCCCGGAACAGCCCAAACAGCCTTCCAGCAAGCTGACTACACCGCCTGGAACATTTGGGCCTCCCTCACCGGCCGCCCATTACTTCCTTTCCGCTATCAGCCGCTAGGAGAAATGATGACATTAGGAATTGACAACGCCACCCTAGCCGGTTTAGGAATTAAACTCGACGGACAACTAGCCCACATTGCTCGCCGCTTAGCTTATCTCTATCGGATGCCAACATTTGAGCATCAGCTAAAAGTTGGTTTTAATTGGATTAGCAAGCCGATTCAAGAGTTGCTTAAAAGCTAATCAATGCTTCTTCAAATAGATACAGCAGATTCTACGTTTATAAAGTACACCCCCGATCGATCTATACCCGTAGGGGCACTCCAAGAGTCCAAAGCCTGTCAATTTAAGGCTGTTTCCCTCACTCAGTCAGTCCGGCAGGGGTTTCAACCCCTGCCTCAAAGCTGAAGTCCTCTAAAAGAGGACTATAGACATCTCCTAATAAAATTTGGGAAGCCTTGCCGTATTTTGACAAAAACCTCATTTTGGGAGATGTCTAATGAATTATTCAGTCCTCTTTTAGAGGACTTTAGCTATAAGCACCGTGGAACTCATTCCCTGGCGGACTGGCGGACTGGCGGGCGAGTGCATCAGCTAGAGAATCTTAGCCCAAATAAAAAATGCAAAATTTAACATTTCAACACCAAAAAACAGAACTTCCGCCCCTAATTCAGCGGGAAATTCTGTTCGGAAACCCAGAAAAAACTAGCCCCAAACTTTCACCCGACGGCAAGTATCTCGCCTACATTGCACCCGATGAACACAACGTTTTGCAAGTGCAATTGCGTACCGTCGGTCAAGCAGACGATCGCCAACTAACAGCCGATAAAAAACGCGGCATCCGCATCTTTTTCTGGACTTACAGTGGCGAAGAACTCATTTATCAGCAAGATATTGATGGTGATGAACAATGGCATTTATTCTCAGTCAATATCCAGTCAAATCAGGTTCGCGACTTGACACCATTCCAAGGTGTTCGAGCTCATCCGATCGCCCTTGACCGCAACTTCCCTAATGAAATTTTAGTGGAAATGAACATCAGCGATCGCCGCAAACACGATGTTTACCGCATCAACCTGCAAAACGGTGCCGTTGAACTCGACACCGACAACCCCGGTAACATCATGGGTTGGACTTGGATTGCTGACGCCCAATTTCAAGTGCGGGCGGCGACAGCCACAAATGCCGACGGCAGTACAGAATTGCTATTTCGAGAAACTGCCGATAAGTCTTGGGAAAGCTTGCGACGCTGGGGCCCCGACGACGAAGGCGGTGCCGTCATGTTCTCAGAAAACGGCAAAATTCTTTACATCATCGGCAATCACGATGCTAACGCCAAACGTTCGATCGCACTCGACTTAGAAACCAAACAAGAAACTAATATCGCCTCTGATCCAGAATACGATGTCGGCGATATTTTGATACACCCGACCAACCGAGAGATTCAAGCAGTTTCCTTCTACAAAGACAAGCAAGAGTGGCAGATTTTAGACCAAAGCATAGCAGAGGATTTTGAGGATCTCGGCAAATTCCGTCCCGGCGAATTCTCCATCACCAGTCGCAACCTCGCCGACACTACTTGGCTAATTGCTTACAGGACAGACGACGGCCCAGTCTACTACTATACCTACGATCGCGCTTCCAAAACTTTCACCTTTCTGTTCAGCAACCAACCCAAACTCGAAGGGCTACAACTATCATCAATGGAACCCATTTCTTACACCGCAAGAGATGGTTTAACCATTCACGGCTACCTGACAAAACCGGTTGGTGTCTCAATACCCGTACCGACAGTCTTGCTGGTTCACGGCGGCCCCTGGGCACGCGATACCTGGGGTTACAATCCACAAGCCCAATGGCTGGCAAACCGAGGTTACGCCGTTTTGCAAATCAATTTTCGCGGTTCCACCGGCTACGGCAAAGCCTTTCTCAATGCCGGCAATCGCGAATGGGCGGCTAAGATGCACGACGACTTGCTAGATGGGGTTAATTGGCTGGTAGAAACAGGAATTGCCCAACAGGATAAAATTGCGATTATGGGCGGTTCCTACGGTGGTTATGCCGCCTTAGTGGGATTGACTTTTAGTCCTGATGTTTTTGCCTGCGCCGTCGATATTGTCGGGCCAAGCAATTTGATTACGCTGCTGCAAACGATTCCCCCTTACTGGGAACCGAGAAAAGCAAGCCTGTATCACCGCGTGGGCAATTTGGAAACAGAACCAGAGTTTTTGAAATCGATCTCGCCTTTATCTTTTGTCGATCGCATTCAGAAACCTTTACTCATCGCCCAAGGCGCTAACGACCCGCGAGTTAAATTAGCAGAAAGCGAGCAAATTGTCAATGCCATGAAGCAAGCCGGCAAACCTGTAGAATACGTGCTTTATACAGATGAAGGACACGGATTTGCGCGGCCAGAAAATCGGCTGCACTTTTTTGCGATCGCCGAAGAATTCCTAGCCAAATATTTAGGAGGCAGATTTGAACCTGCAGGCAACCTTGCCAATCATTCTGGCTTGGTGAATCCGCAAACAACTAATTAGAAGGAAGAAGGAAAAAGGAAGAAGAAAGAAGGAATTATTCAAATCTCTTTTCTCTTCTCTTCTCTTCTCTTCTTTTCCTCTGTGTTCTCTGTGTCCTCTGTGGTTAAATCATTCCGATGCAACCGGATGTGCGATAAGTCCTCTTTCCTCTTCCCTTTTTCTTCTCAAATGACCAAAATTATTTTTCTAGATGCCGCAGGTACACTATTTGATGTTCGCGGTAGCGTCGGCGAGGTATACGGACAAATAGCCCAGAGGTTTGGAGTAACAGTTAAGAGTGAAGAGTTAAATGCAGCATTTTTCCAAAGCTTCGCCTCAGCAAGCCCGATGGCATTTCCAGGGAGAGAAACGGCAAAAATTCCCGAATTAGAATTTGAGTGGTGGCAAGCAGTTTCCGCAAAAGCATTCCAAATAGCAGGCATTTTCCACCACTTTTCCGACTTTTCCACATTCTTTGTGGAACTCTACGCTCATTTTGCCACCGCCGAACCTTGGTTCGTCTATCCCGACGTATTGCCAGCATTAAATAAGTGGCAGCAACAAGGAATTGAATTAGCAGTAGTCTCGAATTTCGATTCCCGAATTTATCCAGTATTAAAAGCACTAAATTTATCCGAATATTTCACATCAGTGACAATTTCTACCGAGGTTGGTGCAGCAAAACCAGACTCTCAAATTTTTACTGCTGCTTTGCAAAAGCACAACTGCACTGCCGAGAATGTGTTGCATATCGGCGACAGCTTCAAAGCAGATTATTGTGGTGCTAAAAATGCGGGATTAAACGCAGTTTGGTTGAATCGCCAACAGGAAAAAATAAATTCAGGAAACTTGAATTTAACTGATTCCCAAAAAGTAGAAGAGTTTCCTAGTCTAGATTTTATATAAGTCAGTCCTGGCCGCACTCCGACAAAGAAACAGGTTTTTTTTACCTGATCGGCGGGTTGCAACCCGTCTTTTCGTAAAAAACCCGGTTTCGCATGATTCCCCATGCGTCCAGGACTATAAATATGAATTTTATGAGCTTAAGGTTATGATTTTTATGAATTGACTTAGAGAGCTGTTTATTGAATAATATGAGTAATTTAACCGCAGAGAGCGCAGAGGGCGGTGAGTTCGAGAAGAGAGAGGCGAACGCTATATTTAACTTTCTAGTGGGAAAGAACATTACAGATACTAATCGTGAACTTTATGGAACCTCGACTCACTCAAACTCAGTTAGCACAGGTAGTCGCTGAAATCGACAAGTTATCGCAGCAGCGCGAGTTAGAATTGGCCCCGGATCAGGTAAGAGAAATTTTACGGGAGTTGAATCTGCCTGATGAGCTTTTAGAAGATGCGATCGCCCAAATGCGCCGCCGCGAAGTCCTAGAAAAACAGCAGCGACGCAACCGTTGGCTCGCTATCGCCTCGACAGCCGTTGTCATCTCTGCGATCGGTATAGGCGTGCTGTTCGGGCAAAATCAGCAACAGCAAACTGCTCAAATTGTCGCAGGAGAAGACCGAATTGCCCTATCTCAAAAGGGCGGTGACAGCCTCACTCAAGTCAACCGTCAAATCAACCCCCGCATCTACTACCAGGTGACGTTGCAAAATGCCCCGATCGGTCGCGAGTTGTCTTTACAATGCGACTGGATTAATTCTAGCGGTCAAACTGTGCATCAGGGCAGGTATCAAACTCGCACGATCGATACTGCGGTTTGGAATACCCACTGCTATTACGATCTCGGATCTGCTGCCGCCCCAGGCAAATGGGAAGTGCGGATGTCCCTGGATGGGCGCGTCATCAGCAGTGAACCTTTCACGGTGAAATAGATGGGTGCGATCGACAAACCTTCACATTTTATCGGCTATTGGGGACTGGACGATTCCCTACGGGATAGCTTCGCTTCACGCACAAAAACGCTCAGCCGTTTAGTCCCAGACTACTGCATTCGGCAGGGCAAATTATCAGAGTGGGCGATCGCCTCTGCATCTGTACTCACGGCTGACACAGTGACGCTGAATGCTTGCGGGCGATTTCAGCCAACCGATTTACCGGGAGATGCTTGGGCGGCGGTAGAAGCGAAACAGCTACGGCTGGGGCGCGATCCGTTTGGGCGAGTGCCGCTTTACTGGATGCAGTTGGGAGAAACGATTTGGTTTTCGACGCGGATGCAATTGCTGCTACCGCTGATTGCTTCCCCTCAAATTAGCCCGATCGCGCTACACAGCTATGCTTGCTTTTCCTACGTGCCCGCGCCGTTAACTCCGATCGAGCAAATTGCATCCGTAGCAGCCGGAAGCGAGATGATTTGGGAAATCGCCGATGTTAACGATCGGCCGAAAGTACGCGCGACGAAGCTATCCTCTAGGGAATCGCTGCAATCGGCTTGGCAAGAAGCGCCCCAATTACTGCGCCGTGAGGATGAGGCGATCGCACAATTGCAATGGCTGTTGCAACAGGCGATCGATCGACAAGTGGCAGATTTGCCGATCGACGAACCCGTGGGCGTTTTACTCTCCGGTGGCATCGATTCTTCCCTGGTGACGGCGCTGCTAGTGAAAGCAGGCTTGCAGGTGCGCGCCTATGCCCTCGATTTTGGTGTCGAAGCTTATTCCGAACTGCCCTACGCCCAACAGGTGGCGGACTTTTTCCAGATTCCGCTGATCCGAGTGGCGGCGACGGGCGATGCAGTGCTGCAGGCGATCGGGCCAACCGCCAAAGCCCTCGATTTACCCTATGGAGATGGCACAACAGCCCCGCTGTTTTTGCTCAAACAGGCGGCGGCGGAAGACGTGCGAGTTGTATTCAATGGCGAGAATGGCGATCAGCTATTTGCTGGATGGACGAACAAGCCTTTGATCGCAAACGGAGTTTACAGTGCGGAACATCCCGCCGGAGGAGAAACTTTTGAACAGCAGTATTTGCGGACGTTTCAGCGATTTTATGGTTATGAAAAACAGATTTTTTCGCCAGAAATGCTCGATCGCATCCAGTCTCACGATTTGAGCGTTTACCTGCAAGACGCGATCGATCCGGAAACCTGTCCTTCCCTGCTAGCGAGGCTGCGGCGCGCTTCGCTGATGCTCAAAGGTGCCCAAAATATTCAGCCGAGGGCAACGGCATTGGCGTTTGCTTGCGGTTTGTGGGTGCGATCGCCCTTCTGCGACCCCGACCTCACAGCATGGACGTTTCAACTCCCTGGCGAGCTGCTGCTGCAAGGTGCGTGCGAAAAATACATCCTCAAAAAAGCCTCTGAACGCTGGTTGCCGCCGGAAATTGTCTGGCGGGAAAAGCGCGGGATGGGTGTGCCGCTGAAGGTTTGGTATTACCGGGAGTTTTGGGCTGCGATCGGCGATCGGCTGAATCCGAATGTGTTGCGATCGGAAAATTGCTGGCAGCCCCATTTGGCCGACGCGATGTTATCGGGACAACTCGGAGTTGCTATGCGCGATCGCTATATTGGCAATAATCTCTGGCTGCTGCTGATGTGGCAGGCATGGCGAACCGAGATTTTAGGCGAAATTCCGAGCAAGCGATCGCTGGATCATGTGTTTTGGTTGCCACCGGCGATCGGGCAGCGCATTTGGAAATATCGAAGGAGGTTGACTGTTGATTGTTGACTGTTGACTGTTGACTGCTTTTCACTCGATTTTACAATCTTCAATCTTCCATCTTCCTTCTTCCATCTTCCTTCTTCTATATGACTGAATCTTTGCTACAGAATGAAACCAAAATACATTCGCCGCCGTTCTCGGAAGCATTAGCCAAGCGACTTTTGTCAACTTATGGTTCGCCCTTATATGTGTATCAGGCCGAGATCCTCAGTCAGACTCTTGAGCATATTACGCGATCGATCGACTATCCGCACGTTCAGTTTCATTTTGCTAACGTCACCAACGGCAATATTGCTCTGTTGCAATTGATTCAGCAGGCTGGTTGGGGGCTACACGCGAATACACCAGGGGATGTTTTTTTAGGACTGAAAGCGGGTTTTACGAGCGATCGCATTGTCTACACCGGCAGTAACCTCAACAGGGCGGATATTAAGCAATTGATTGAATGGAAGATCGATCGATTCAATTTCGATAGTCTGTCGCAACTCCAGGATTTTTGCGAATATTCGCGCAGTCAGCCGCGATCGAGCGGTGCCGAAATCGGACTGCGCCTCAACTCACCGGAATTGACGGGAGACAGTCGGATTGGAGTACGTCCCGCCGAATTCGAGAAAGCCAACGAAATCGCGCAGCAGCAGGGGTTGAGGATTACCGGGTTGCATTTTTATCGGGGGACAGGAACAAACGCCACGAGTGCTTTTACGCAGGCGATCGATCGCCTAATTGCGATCGCCCAACTGTTGCCCGATTGGAAAACCCTCGATTTTGGCGGTGGTTTTGGCTATCCCTATCGAGGCGGTGCGGTGTTTGACTGGCGGGAGTTTGGTGCGGCGATTACTGAACGATTGAGTGCGCTATCTCGCCCGATCGAGTTGGTGATTGAACCGGGACGATCGGCGATCGCAGGTTGTGGCGTTTTGCTTGCGAAAGTTGTGTCGGTGAAGTGGTTGGGCTATCGGCAAATTGTCGGTGTGGATACGACTGTATCAAATCTATCGGTGCCTGCGGTGCACGGGGGCTACCGGGCGATCGCAACTTGGGAAACCGACGATGTATTGCGACATGAAACGGATATTTGCGGCAACACGACTTATTCGCGGGATTATTTGGGGCGCAACTGCTGGCTAACGAAACTCAAAATTGGAGATGCGATCCTGATTTTGGATAGCGGGGCTTACGGCTATGCGATGTCGTCGCATTTTCTGCACCGCCCCCGCCCTGCTGAGGTGTTGATTGATGCTAAGGGCGATCGATTAATTCGACAGCGAGAAGACTATTCTATCTTGTTGAACGGGCAAATCTTTTAAGAGGGCATTGGGCATTGGGCATTGGGCATTGGGCATAGTTTCTTCCTTCTTCCTTCTACTTATTATCTCTCTTCTCTTCCTCGGCGCCCTCTGCGCCCTCTGCGGTAAAAACCTCCCAAAACAACCGTCAATAATATAAATCCATTAAATTAATCAGGAGTAAGCGAAATGGGAATGAAATGCGTCCAGTGTAATACCGACAACATTTTGAGCGATCGTACCAGGAACTCAGGTCGCTGCAAACAGTGCAACCATCCGTTTGTGTTTGAACCAACCGCTGTCACCGATCAAAAATTAGCATTTACCGATCCGTTTTTCAAGAATGCGATCGAAAAGATTTCCAGCCAAAATATGTTGTTTTTTACACACAAACAGTTTTTGTATTTTATTGACCAAAAGCTTAAATATCGCATCCCACCAACCACTTGGATTGTTTTATACTTCTTTTATAGCGGAGTTGTGGGCCTTTTCGCCCTTACCTGGGCTACTGCTATTTTTCCGTCACAATTCGCAGTGGTTATTCCCTTCGCTCTATACAATTTGATTTGGATATGGCGAGTTTTCTACGACAGCAAATCTCCTGCTCAAGGTATTCGCGGCAGAAGAAATAATGCTAAACTCCTCCAGATTTTAGGGGAAATTATTTTAGTTATGGGCATTTCAGGAAGCCTGATATTGGATTATTTTTCAGGATACATCGTAGCGATTACACTAGGGCTATTTTCCTACTGGCTCGGCATTTCACAAAAAAATCGCCTACACGAAATTAGTGAAGTATTTATTGTCAATGCAGCGCAGAGTGATGAGTGGCTACAACGCTGGCAAAGAGTGAACGGTACACTAGAAAAACTGCTGCCTGCACCTCGCCAAGAAGCTTTACGCGCCAGCATCGATCCCGAAGTTAGCGCCTACAGCTTCGATCGCGCAATTATCTGTGACACTGACGAAATAGCTCAATTCCTAATTGCCAACAACGTCCATTTTGAAAACAACTGCGCCATTCTAAGCATCAGTGGCTATCCCCAAAGCATCTTCAACACCGTAATCGAAATGCTGCGGCGCAATGCCGATTTAAAAGTCTATGCACTCCACAATGCGAGTCCGGGTGGCGTTGGTTTGGTAAATCAACTGCGGACTAATCCAGAGTGGTTTGCGAATCAAGCGGTGACAATTTTTGATTTGGGAATTTCTCCCCGTCAAATCTTAGCAACCAGTGATATGTTTGTGCAGCAATCTCAAACAATGGCACAAAGATCCCGTCAATTACCCGAGGCTGTAAGGCAAAGTTTAACAGCAGAAGAACTAGCATGGCTGGAGGCAGGCAATTTTGTGGAATTAGAATCGTTTACGCCACAGCGGTTGTTGCGCGTGGTGAATTATGGACTTGCTCAGAGTGGCGCTCCGCAGGGTAACGAGGGCTTAATATTAGTGGATGATAATGTTGGATATGGCGGCGGCTATGTGTTTGTCTCCGATAGTTTTGGTTAGGGCGTGTTTTCAAACTTTATATTAGACTTATTAATAATAAGCTAAAAAAGTCTTGAAACTTAGTCTGAATAAGATTTTTATCGCTCTTTAGTTAAAATCATAAAAAGCTTATCTTTGTAAGGGCTTCAGCGATTTTAAAATAAGTACCCAAAAAGCTGATATTAAGTCGGTGAGTAAAGGTTTCAGATTTTTTGATTTCCCCCCACGGGGGGAAATTTAGTTTAAATTGTGTGAAATTTGCCTTTAACTCGCCGTCGTCTGGTTTTGTTTGTGTAGGCGCGGTTTCTAACCGGCCGGACTTCTAAGCGCCTGGACTTATTTAAGTCGTATACTCCGCATTAATCTTCACGTAGTCGTAACTCAAATCGCATCCCCAAGCTTTCGCAAAACCGCTGCCATTCCCGACACTAACCTGAACTACAACGGTATCAGCCTTCAAATATTCCCCCTCCGCAGCCGCTTTCATATAATTACTCGCAGCAGCGCGATCGAACTCTTTAGGTTGTCCGTTTTCCATCATCAAAAAATCCCCCAATTGAATCCGCAAATTCTCTTGATCGAAAGGTACACCAGCGCGCCCCGCCGCCGCCGCAATTCTGCCCCAATTCGGGTCGCGTCCGAAAATAGCAGCTTTCACCAAAGAAGAACCGACAATTGTTTTGGCAATTTTACTCGCAGAAACTTCATCCAGCGCCCCACTAACTTGCACTTCTACCAAACAAGTTGCACCTTCGCCGTCACGGGCGATCGCCTTTGCTAAATGTACGCAAACTTCTGTCAGCATCGCCTCTAATTTTTCAGCATCTGCCCCCATTTCCGTAATTGCCGGTGTGCGGGATTGACCGTTTGCCAAAGCAATTAACGAATCGTTGGTACTGGTATCGCCGTCAACAGTAATTTGATTGAAACTTCTGTTAGCCGCCCGACTCAGCATTTCTTGCCACAAATGCGATGACACTGCTGCATCGCAAGTTACAAATGCCAGCATTGTTGCCATATTCGGGTGAATCATTCCCGAACCTTTGCAGATGCCGCCGATGCGGACGGGTCGATCGCCAAACATGGTTTCCAGGGCGATCGTTTTCGGCACTAAATCAGTCGTACAAATAGCCTTAGCCGCCGCATCGGAACCAGTTTCCGATGCCTCAGCAACTAATCGGGGAATTCCCGCCCTCAGCGGCTCCATTTTTATCCGCTGTCCGATGACGCCAGTGGATGCCAAAAGAATAGATTCTGGAGGAATATTCAGCGCTTCTCCCAACAATTTGGCACTTTCGAGGGCATCTGCCAAACCTTGTTCGCCAGTAGCAGCATTAGCTTGTCCCGCATTGCACAAAATTGCTTTGGCGCTCGGTTTAGCTTGCAAACGCTGGCGGCAGTAGTCCACGCAAGCGGCCCGGACAGTCGATGTGGTGAAGACTCCGGCGGCGATCGCGTCTACCTCTGACAAAATTAAACTTAAATCTGGCAAGCCTGAAGGCTTCAAGCCCGCTGTAATTCCCGAGGCTCGATACCCTCTGGGTGCTGTAACTCCGCCGTCAATTTCTTTCCAGTCCGACATGATGACCTCCCTACTAGCCTTCAATCTGCTGAAAGGGGATTATATCAAGTTTCTCGGCACAAACGTCTTTTATGGTTTGTGATGTATACTTTTGAGGCTATCCCACTCTGGTTTAGCTCACCCTTTGCTCAAACGGCTCTCTATACAAGCAGTACGAGCGAGATATTACCAATTCCCAATTCCCAATTCCCCATAAAACTAATCGCGGCTTCCAATCTAGAGTTAGAACTCAAGAAGAAGTCGCGACGGTTTTGTAATTGACATTATTAATTTTTAGCTGGCAAACAACAAACTCGATTCAACTATCTCGCCGTTGAAAAAAGGAGTTATTTGCGATCAATATTCGCTGGAGAACCAGCATCTAAACCCACTTCAGCAGCCACACGGCTCAGCATGGATTCCTGACGGTTTTTGACTACGTGTTGATGGCGCATCATCAGGTTGCGGGCTTGTTCTTGAGTTGACATAACTGATTTCTCCAAATTATAGGTAATAACTTCGTAGACAATTGTCGAAATTGAGCTTGCCCTAGCTCATGGTGGCGTTGCTGCGATCGTAACTGGCTTGAAAGCTGGGCTGCGGTTTGCCTTGAATGTGACCCCAGTAGTGCGTATCTTCCATCCCGACTTCGGTGGCGGTGCGGTTGAGCATGGATTGCTGGCGGTTCTTCACCAGTTGGTGGTGGCGCATCATCAGAGAGCGAGCTTGATTTTCGGTAGACATAGGGGGTTCCTCCGTATTCTTTAGATTAATGTTGAGCTGGTTTTTTCTTCTCTTCTATCACTATAACAGACAATTCTGTATCTAAAGCTACCAAATTAAAATTGTCACAAAACTTTACAATTGGGCTATGGGGCGAGAATCTAGATCGAAGGTGCAGGGAGTGCGATCAAGCTTGGCCTAGTTGATTCAGCCCCAACCTCAAGCAGCAGTTGGCAAAATTTGACAATATTCCTCTTCTAAGAGCCACATTTTAGCGGCTACCTAATTGCCAAGGGCAAAAATAACTTTATAGTTTGGTTCAGAGCTATAGATGCAGAATTTTGCCTCTCAAGGAAGTCGAATGTGCCTTAGTTAGCAGTAAATTTAATAAGTAGCGAATCACAATTAGATTTACAATGATTAAGCCGCTCTGCTCAAGCACAATCAAGTTTTTTGTAGTCAACTATATAGTAGAGTTGGGCTAAGTGAATCGCCATCGCCATCCTCAAAAAGCGAACTTTCTTTGTTGATAAAAATAGATTAAGTCCCCGCCGCCTCCCCACAAAAAAGAGCGATCATCCTTCCCTAGAAAAACAATCGCCCATTTATCTATAATTTCAATCAACATCAAGTCCCGCCCTTAAGAAACTATGCTGTACCCACAATTACAGAGCTCCCCCTAGCCTCTTTTTCAGGAGGATGCCAGGGGGAGCGAAAGGCTCTGACGTTAGTTTTTCAACTTGTGTGTACAGGGTAGCCCTTAAGAAAGGCGTGCCGGGGAATAAGCTGCCCTAACCGTCAAACAGTAGACGGGTACTACATCAGATTTTAAGTTGACACGAGTCCTACTCGGCGACTTCAGCTTCAGCTTCAGCTTCAGGTGCATCTGGCACATCTTGCTTGATTGTCAAATAGCGAATCACTTCTTCGCTCAGACGCATCGCGCGCTCCAGGGTAAAAATTGCAGCGCCCGGAGCTGTATAGTTCATTTGAACGTATACTCCGTCCCGGTGCTTGCCGATTTCGTAAGCCAAACGGCGCTTGCCACGGTGCTGAGTTTCGATGTTTTCAGCACCTTGATCGCGCAAAATAGTTTGATATTTAGCGATCGCCTGGTCTGTCATTTCTTCACCCAAATCAGGGCGCAGAATGTACATAGTTTCGTAAATAAACGGTTTCATGGCAATAATCCCCTTATGGACAACAAGGCTTCTCACGAAGCAAGGACTTATTATCATATCCCAACAATGAACAATCTCAAAACTAAAAAACCAAATTCCCCAAACAACACTCGCTCGCCGTGGAACACCCTGTGGATCTACAGCATCATGGGCGCGATCGCACTTTTAATGCTGTTTCCCTTGCTGTGGCTGCTCAGTACCTCCCTCAAATCCCCCAACGAAAACATTTTTCAATTTCCCCCGCAACTGTGGCCACAACAGCCAACCCTCGAAAACTTCATCAAAGTTTGGCAAACCAACCCCTTCGGCCGCTACCTGTTCAACAGCACCCTAATAGCCGGCCTGACAGTGAGCATCAACGTCCTTTTTTGCGCCCTCGCCGCTTACCCCTTAGCCCGACTCAAATTTCGCGGCCGCGAAGCCATCTTAATCACAATCATTTCCACAATCATGATTCCCTTCCAAATAGTCATGATTCCCCTATACATATTGACAGTACAACTCGGACTAAAAAATAGTTATTTAGGCGTAATCTTTCCCGGACTAGCCTCAGCCTTCGGCATATTTTTATTACGACAAGCATTCCTAGCAGTTCCCAAAGAACTAGAAGAAGCCGCCCGCATCGACGGCTGCAGTGAATTGGGCATTTGGTGGCACGTCATGATTCCGGCAATTAAGCCAGCCTTAGTCACTCTAGGAATTTTCGTATTTATCGGTTCTTGGAGCGACTTTCTCTGGCCACTGCTAGTTTTAGACAGACCGGAATATTACACTTTGCCTCTAGGGGTAGCCAATTTAGCCGGGACATTTTCTTTAGATTGGCGTTTAGTTGCGGCGGGTTCTATTATTTCTATTGTTCCTGTTTTAGGGCTATTCTTACTGTTGCAAAAATACATTGTGCCAACAGAAACTGCTGCGGGAGTCAAGGGATAGAATTAAGATAAAAAATCCGCGTTTATCCGCGTTCATCTGCGGTTAAAAATTAAAATCTTTTGAACTCAAAACTCACAAAATTTATTTTTTCTGTACGAACTGCCATATATCCGCTGGATTATGGATCGCGCTGCGGTTGTAGATCCTAGATACTCTCATCGCTTTTGCAAATGCGATCGATGCCCAAGACTGGCAAAAATTGCGATCGCACTTAGCTGGCGAAAGAGATATCAACTCTTCGGAATTTTGAGGAATCAAAAAAACTGTGGTAATTGTCAGCCACAATCCTGAAGTGCATGGCGCTTTACCGGGCAAATCGCAAGGAAATCTGATTCACAACTGAAATGTGAACTGATTTTTCATAACTAAAAACTTCCTGCTACCTGGGAGTGAAAACTGCACTGGGGTAAGCAATGCGCTTGTGATTGAACTGTTCCCAAACCCGCACAAAAATCTCGGCAATTAGAGACATATCCTCCCGCGTTAAATCCGAATCAATCAACTGATTATCCTGCCAGCGAGCCCTCAAAATCCGATTAACCATATTCAAAGCCTCTTCATGAGTAGCATCCTTGAGCGATCGCAAAGCAGCCTCGCAAGAATCCGCCAGCATCAAAATCCCGGTTTCCCGCGACTGCGGAATCGGCCCATCGTAGCGAAAATCCTCCTCCCTCACTTGGCGACTTGCGATTGTTAACTTTGAATTATCCGCATCGGGCAAAGCACTCTTTAAATCTTCTATTTCTTTTGCCGCAATTTGCTGCGCTTGGTGGTAGAAATAAGCAATTAACATCGTACCTTGGTGCTCGGGAATAAACGCCTGAATTGCCTTCGGCAATCGATGCTTCCGCGCCATCACCAACCCCTCGGTAACGTGCTTTTTAATAATGTCCGCGCTCGTCCAAGGGTTATTAATTTCATCGTGTTTGTTGGCCCCGCCCATTTGATTTTCACAAAATCCGAGCGGGTCGTGCATTTTTCCAATATCGTGGTATAATGTTCCAGCTCTGACCAGCTCAACATTGCAGCCGAGTTCCCGGGCCGCAGCCTCCGCCAAACTAGCCACAAACAGCGTGTGCTGAAAAGTCCCCGGAGCTTCGGCAGCCAATTTCTTCAACAGCGGGCGGTTGGGATTGGCAAGTTCGGCCAGCCGAGTCGGCGTAATCAAGTCAAAAACGTGTTCCAAATAAGGGCTGATGCCGATCGCCACAACGCTCCAAGCCAAACCGGCCAAACTTTGCGCGCCCACAGTACCGAGCACGACGTACCAAATCGCACCGACAGCGGCGCTGGCAATCAAAGTCCCCACCAGATAAACCGTGCCCTGAGTCAACCCAAGAGCCAAGCCCAAAAGAGCCAATTCCTCGCGCGATCGCAGCCGCCCGGCCATAAAAGCGCCTAGCAATCCCCCCGCCCCGCTAGCGACTAAATGAATCAACTCCACATTTAAGCCAACGGGCAGCAGCACCGACAGCAGCCCCACCACAGTCACTCCTACCGCCGAACCGTAGAAGCCACCCGCTAAAATCCCGATCGCGGGCAAACTCGTCCAAGGCAGCCCCAAACTCACCAGCACCGGCGCGCTCAAAGTCAGCAGCAGCAATAGCAAATGATCTCTCCGGCGCAACCGGTAGTGCCTTTCCACCAGCAGTACGATCGCAATTGCCCCCGCGACTAAACAAACAAAACCCGTCAGCCCCAGCCAATTCACCCCCCGCCGGCTTAAACCAAAATAGTCCAGCAACACGAAATCTTCCTGCGAGATCTCTTTTCCTTGCACAACAATTATTTCGCCCTGATCTACTGCGATCATGACGGGTTTCACCTTTTGCGCCGCTAATTCAGCTAGCTGTTTGGTTTCCTCGCGATCTCTCACCAGATTTGGCTGCAAAATCGCTGTTAAACCCTCCACCGCCAAAGCTTGGGATTCTAACGGCACTTCATCAGCCACTTGCAGCTTCACAGCTTCTTTCAAAATCTCTTTTGGCAACCCCTGCGGGATACCTTGAGCCACCATCCTTTTTGCCGCCCGACTCATACCGGTTTGGGTTTTCTGCCAAGCTGCATCCGACAAATCAAACAGCGAAGTATCGTAAATCTGTGGCAGCCCCAAAACCGAGGGTTGTCCCAGCGCCTCCACAGCATTGAGATAGCGGCGGCGAGCAGAGGAAATACTTTCTGTCAGGCTTTGAAACTCTGCTGCCCGGACCGATCGGCTGTAAGCTTGCAGTTGAGCTATAGCATCTTGCTGAGACTTGTTATCTTTTGCCGCAGCAATTGCGGCGGAATCCAAACTCAATCGCTCGGAAGTTGCACTTTTGTCCCCCGCTTGCGCCACAATAGATCGCCACTCCCACTCGGGACAGCCCCGCAAGTAAACCTGAGCAGCATTTGAGAGCACCGAGGGACTTGCAAACGGAAACGGTCCTACCGCCTCCCGCAGCTCGCTTCCCTGCTGCAAAAATTGTTGTAATTCTCGATAAATTTGTCTATCGACTGCAGAATCCAGCATTAATATCGCTACAGCCCCGCTCCGCGCTGCTTTCCGCTGTTCTTCAGTAGTTTTGTAATCGGGGATGCTAGCAGTAGCAGGAGCCTTAATCGTCTGAGGAGCTTTCGTCCCCACATCCAGTTTCGGCTGGTTGTAGAAGCGGTGGCCCAGAGTGCTGCTTAGGGAAACTACCGCTACCAGCGCCAACATAGGGGAACGAGCTTGATTTTTGAGGCTTGATTTGGAGGTTTTACTTGTAAATTTAGTAGTAAAAGTCTCGGGAAGAAGCCATTTCTGGCGCGACAAACGGCTCAGGAGAGGCCCGCCAGCGCGTGAGGTATCTGCTTTGCTGCTGCCATTTTGCACTTTAGCAATGTGTTGGCGCAGTGAGCGCGCAGCCCCTAGCTGCTCAATCTGCCGCATCAATGAGGAGAGCGTATTCATTTGTGTCGAAGATATATCACTGTTATCCAGCAGCTCTGTCAGAATTTCTGACTATGCATCTTGATTGATTTTATCCGAACTACCGTGGCTGAATATTCAACCCTCCAGGCTACTTTGCCTGACTATCGCCAGTAGTTGACTTTCCTGACGGTGGCCAACAACGCAAGTAGCTTCTTTGCTTCCCTTGTCTGTCTTGAACAGAACTCGCGCGCGAGGGCTAAAAACCTTGTTTCTCCGTAGATTCTTCGTTTTCCAACCCCGTATTCTCGTTTAAACCTGGCTTGTTGGGGCAGGCGTGTCCGATTTAATTTTTCACTTTTTAATCTTTAATTGTCGCTCTCCTTCCACTTTTGCTTTTGACTTGTTAATTTCTAATTGCTAATTTCTGGTTTCCCCTTACCGTCAAAAGCTCCAAACTTTATACTTTACGAGGTCTAATGACATAAGGTGCAGCCACCGCTCGGGCTAGCGCTGCGGAATCCAGTCGGGCATCTGGGCTGTAAACTCCTGCCCAAACAGCAAACAGGTTATTTGCTAACTCTACAATTTTTACATCGCTGCCAGTTCGCCAGAGCGAAGGTTCTTGGCCGTCGGCTAGCTGATGGGATTTAAGCTCAGCCGAAGATACCTGTCGCCATTCTACAGGAATCGCAGCAACGCCGTTATAGGCTCCAGACAAAGCTCCCGTCAAAGCGCAGGTTATTTGTCCGGCTATGCCACAGCGGGCGGCCCGCACCACGGACAACCGCAAGTCTTCTGGGGTGTTCAAAAAGCAGTAGAAAGCTAAGGCAATGGGAATGAAATTTCCAGGGTTGACAATTGACTCGGTTTGTAATTTTTTTTCACCTTCGCCCTGTCTTTCTCGCAAAGCTGTGGCGCTTTTGCACAGATGAGTGGCGGCTGTTTCTAAATCGGCTCCCTTTTCTAGTAGTATTTGCACTTGGAGCAGCAACTCTGTTAAGGCATTATCTGTTTTCAGGTAAGCAAGTGTTTGCTCGATCGCTGTCCCCGGGTCAAGTCTTTCTTTAAGAGCTCTGGCGATCGTATATGCTACTGCTAAAATTGCTGTTTCCCATTCTGGCTGGTTTTCGTTGTGCCACACCTCTATCGCCAGCATGATTTTTTCTCGCAGCTTGGCTTTATTTTCGTGAAAAAACATCGCGGATGGCAGCGCAGCCACGGCAGCTTCACCAGGGTTAAGCAGGGTTTGAAACTCACTGTTGCGGGGATGGTAGATTTCCGACTTGGCAAATGCTTCCCAAGTATCGCGCCAATCTTTTAAATCTAAACCTCTACACCTAATTAAACTTTGAGCGCACGCTACCGCAAGTCTCCCGGATGCCGATGAGTCTTTGCCAGTTGGGATTTTACTGTTGACATAATGCAACCCCAATGTTGCGCCACTTACGGTCAATTGTTGGTGTTTCGTCAGTTGTAAAATCGGCTGCAAGTCTTCTGTTTGGGGGGAAATACCCACGAGTTGCCTCTGGTATTGCAGGCCTATAGAGTCTCCTAAAACTGCCCCCAGGATGGTTCCTTGAAACTTGTTCAACAGGGAATGCCGCATTTGAATTTAACTCAAGTTTTTAGTAATTGGTAATTTAGAATTCTTCCTGGTTTCCTTCTTTGCCTAACTCTTGTGATTAATTGGAATTCAACTCAAACATATAAGGGCTGGTTTTCCATCTAAAACCTGCCCTCATCCGATCGCTATAATCGGTAAATTTTTAATTTTTAATCAGGTAACTAACTAGAGCTTGCAACCCCAGCCGATAACTTTCTGAGCCAAAACCGCTGATTTGCCCGATCGCCACTGCTGCGATAAACGAGTGGTGCCGAAAAGCTTCCCGCCGGTAAATATTGCTCAGATGAACTTCTACCGCAGGGATATTCACCGCGGCGATCGCGTCTCTAATTGCCACACTCGTATGAGTATAAGCTCCAGCATTAATCAATAAGCCTTGGTGCTGTCCTAACATTGAGTGAATTGCATCCACCAATACCCCTTCATGATTCGACTGCTGAATTGAGACTTGCACCTGGAGGGCTTGCGCTTCTAGTTCTAGCAACTTGTTGATATCATTTAAAGTCGCAGAACCATAAACTCCAGGTTCTCGCTGACCCAATAGATTCAGATTAGGGCCGTGAAGTACCAGGATATTTAACAATTTTAAAATTTCCAGTGCAACAAAAATTATGAGAGTTTTGACATGGGATTTAGAACGAGTCTGCCACCTCAAACGTCAAACCTTAAACCTCAAACTTCTAATTCAGTCCCGACTACCTGCGATTCCTAGGTTGGTTGACAGGAATACGAATCGGTTCGAGTTCCGGTTCAGGTTCGGGACTCAGCAGTCCTTCTATCAGCTTGCGAACCCATTCTTTAATTTGTTCCAGCACCTTTTCAATGTCTTCCATTGAACGGATAGCTCCTTTTTTTATAGTCTAGATTGCTAAACCGACGGCTAAATATCTGAAAATAAGCAAGCACGACTTTGAAACCAAAGGTCAAACTTGCTTTCTCACTTGCTGGTTGTTTTGAGCAATGGAGAGAGTCAGTATCTTGGCCAATCAGTCCTATCTTATTATCATAACGAATCTTTACAGATAATCAAGAGGCAAAAGGAAAATTGCCGAATTATATCGGAGTATAGAGTGTTAAATAAAGCTTAAGGTTACGGTTGACTGTTGACAATTGACCAATCGTAGGATTTTTTCTAAGCTTTTGCCAACAATAATTTACGCCGCAGCCGATCGAGCGCCGTACAGCTACTCAGATTCCGAATCCAATCGCGGCCTCTGGCATCGCCAAAGCGGTATTCAAAACTTTCTGCGTCGCCGCGGGGGCCCGCTAAACCGATATAAACCAGTCCGACAGGTTTACCGTCTGTGCCGCCTCCGGGCCCGGCGATGCCTGTAATGCTCAATCCCCAACTGGTGTGGAGGCGAGATTGCACTCCCGCAGCCATTTGTTTTGCCACTTGGTGGCTGACTGCACCAAATTCGGCTAAATCTTGCGGATTAACACCTAATAATCCTTCCTTAACCCGATTGTCGTAAGAAATAATCCCACCCAAAAAGTACCTCGAACTCCCGGCAACACCGGTCAGCATCGCTCCTAACCCGCCTCCCGTGCAGGATTCAGCCACGCTAAGAGTTTCGCCAGCCAACAGCAGCAATTTACCGACAGTCGAGGCTAGGGTATCGGTATCGGCACCGTAACAGTCTAGGCCAGCAATCTGCAGCAACTGTTGTTCGATCGGCTCAATCAAGTTTTTCGCAGCTAAGGACGACTCCGCGCGGGCCGAAATTCGCAGTTTGACTTCGCCGTGATTGGCGTAGGGAGCCACAGTAGGATTAGTTAAATTCAGAAAACTATCTACTTTTTCGGCCAATGCCGACTCAGCAATCCCCCAAAATTTCAATGTGCGGCTGTAAATAGTGGCGCTGCACCAGCCGCCATTTTTCAGATAAGGAACGGCGGTTTCTTGCCACATCAAGTGCATTTCCGCCGGTACGCCGGGGAATGTCATTACTGTCACGTCAGAAACCGGCTGCCAAATAATGCCCGGTGCAGAACCGCTGCGGTTCGGCAGAATGTCCGCAGTTTCTGGAATTAAAGCTTGTTTGCGATTGCTGGGACTCATGGTGCGTCCCCGCTGGGCAAATTTGTATTCGATATCTGCGATAATTTCCGGCTTTTCGATGAGGGGAACCCCAAAAAAATCGGCGATCGTTTCGACTGTGAGGTCGTCTGGTGTGGGCCCGAGGCCTCCGGTGAAGATTAAAAGCTGCGATCGACTGACGGCGATTTCTAACACTTGTTTGATACGTTCTGGATTGTCCCCCACCACTGTTTGATAGTAGTGAGGGATTCCCAGACTTGCTAATTCTTTGGCTAAAAACTGGGCATTGCTATTAAGAATATCGCCTAACAGCAATTCAGTGCCAACACAAATAATTTCAGCAACCATTCAATTTTAGATTTTAGATTTTGGATTTTAGATTGGGGAATTAATTGGGGAATGACAACAGTCAACAGTCAACCGTCAACCCTCAACTAACTATCGAGCGTGTCTCCAAACTTTCCAGCTAGCATATCCCAGCAAACTTGTTGCACCCATAGCGTAAATTACGCCGCTCGGAAGCGAAAAAGCTAGGGCTAAACTTCCCACCCACAGTGTCAGTGAGTAAATAAATAAAACCGCAAATCGATGGGATAGTCCGGCTTCTAGAAGTCGGTGGTGGAGATGGCGCTTGTCAGCAATAAACGGTGACTTGCCGTTGCGAAGTCGATCGAGAATCACCGCCGACATATCTAAAATCGGTACAGCTAAAATTAAATATGGCAGCAACACAGAAGTAACAGCCGTAGTTTTAACTAACCCAATTACTCCCACTCCCGCGAGAGTAAACCCGATAAAATAAGCCCCGCCATCTCCCATAAAGATTTGAGCCGGATTGAAGTTGTAGCGCAGAAATCCCAAGGCCCCGCCAGCTAAAGCCGCTGCAATCAGGGCCGCCGCCGGTTGGTGCATCGCCAGACTGACAATCAGCATCACAACTGCTGCAATCCCTGAAACTCCGGCCGCTAAACCGTCCAAACCGTCAATCCAGTTGATGGCATTCGCCATGCCGACGAGCCAAATCACGGTAATTGGCAAGCTCAGCCAGCCAATATTAGTCAGTCCCAAGGAGGGAACTGTCAGAAACTCAATCTGTACGCCTGCCATCCAAACGATGCTGGATACGCCAATTTGCATGAGCAAGCGTTTTAATGCCGAGAGTGAAAATAGGTCGTCTGCTAAACCGATGAGGAAGAATCCGATGCCGCCGAGGGTTACTCCCCAAATTTCGTATTCGTCTTTGGGATTGAGAACTTGTCCGTTAGCATCAATGAAGCCTCCTGAGAGCCAGACAAATAAGAGGGCAGTGATAGTGCCGAGAAAGATGGACACTCCTCCCAAGCGCACCATAGGGCGCTTGTGGACTTTTCGCTCGCCTGGTCGATCGACTCGCCCGCTTTTGAGACCAATTTTTTTGACTATTGGCGTACTCCAGAGGACGATGATCGCAGAAACCAGAAAAGCGAGTATGTGGTACAGATACTGGTACGGCATCTGAAATCAATTTTAAATAGTGCGGGGCAATTAGGCTGTCAGGCAGAGTCTACTACATTTCAGATGGCTTATAACAAGGAAACATCTTGAAGAGCGACTGGGGGTTTGGGAGTCGGAGATTTGCCACAATGGCAGTTGCCCTGGGGCGAATTGTCAGGTTGTTCATTCATAACTCTCGAATTAACGATTTGAAATATCGACTTTTTCGCGAGCAAAAAAGTCGATATTTGGCGAGCGGGCCCAGTTGAGCGGTATCTTTCACAACCGACAAATACCGTTAGTCAAACCAGCCCCGCCCGACAAATATCTTTACTAAAAACCGTATTGGCGGTCGATATTTTTGGTGAAAACCGCTTGTCAATATCGCTACCGGCAACTCTCAATCTTTTCCTGCTCTTTTACCCTTTTACCCGTACACTTCCAACTACCAATTTCCCATTGCCGATCAGGAAAATTAAGCTAATGCCGGCACTTTTAAGTACAAGTGGGGATATAAGGGGAAGCGATCGCACAGTGCTGCTACTCGACGCAGGCAGTCGGCTGCGACGCTTTCATCATCTGGATTTAGCAGGCGATCGGCAATAATATTGCCAATCTCGGTAAATTCTGCTGTTCCCATTCCCCTGGTGGTCATCGCCGGCGAACCGAGTCTCAAACCGCTGGTGACAAAGGGCGATGCCGGATCGAAAGGCACGGTATTTTTATTAGCAGTAATATTCACACCGCTGACTAATTGGTCGGCTTGTTTGCCTGTCATGTTTACCGATCGCAAATCAACTAGCATTAAGTGATTGTCCGTGCCGCCGGAAACGAGTTTTAAACCCCGCTGCTGCAACTGTGCAGCTAATGCGCGTGCATTTTCAATTACTTGACCGGAATAAGTTTTAAATTCAGGCTTTAAGGCTTCGCCGAAAGCTACTGCTTTGCCCGCAATGACGTGTTCTAAGGGGCCACCTTGAGTGCCGGGGAAAACTGCTTTGTCAAACTTTTTACCTAATTCCGGGTCATTGGTCATAATCAAGCCACCACGGGGGCCACGCAGGGTTTTGTGAGTGGTGGTGGTGACTGCGTGACAGTGGGGGAGGGGGTTGGGGTGATGTCCTGTGGCGACTAACCCGGCGATGTGGGCGATGTCGGCGAGCAGGTAGGCTCCGATTTCGTCGGCGATCGCTCTAAACTTCTCAAAGTCGATAATTCGCGAATATGCTGAATAGCCACAAATTAGCAATTTCGGTCGGTTTTCTTTGGCCAGTGCCAAAATTTCGTCATAGTCGAGCTGTTCTGTTTCTTGGCTGACGCCGTAGTGAAAAGCTTTGAACCATTTGCCGGATACGTTGACCGGCGAACCGTGGGTCAAGTGTCCGCCGTGGGACAAATCCATGCCCATAATTCCGTCTCCGGGTTCCAGCAAGCTCAAAAATACTGCAAAGTTGGCTTGAGCGCCGGAGTGGGGCTGGACGTTGGCGTGAGCTGCTCCAAATAGCTGTTTGGCGCGATCGATCGCTATTTGCTCGATGCCGTCAATAAATTCGCAGCCGCCGTAGTACCGTTTCGCTGGCAGGCCTTCGGCGTATTTATTTGTCAGCACTGAGCCTTGAGCTGCCATTACCGCTGCGGAGGTAAAGTTTTCGCTGGCGATGAGTTCTAGGTGGTCTCGCTGCCGCTGCAGCTCTTGCCCGATTAAATCGGCAATGAGCGGATCGGTTTTGGAAAGGAATTCTAAGTTAGTGTCCGTCACAATAATCAACCTCTTGACAGTTTTGGGATTGGGAATTGGGGATCTTATACCGTACTACGGATTTCGCACCATTGACATAAATATTACGTTGTGTTCAGGTTAAGCGGTTTGTCCCCAACTCCTGACATACAATGAAATTACTGGTGTGAAACCTGCCGGAGGTATCAAATGTTAGTCATTTTAATGGAAAATCAGATGCTTGCCCCTCAGTGTGTTTGCCAAAGTTGTTTGCTGGCAGATCGCACTGGCCAACCGCGCTGGAGCGGTGGAGAGCTTCGCTGCGGACATCCAGTTGCTAAACCTACGGAAAATTTGCCCGATCGGTACGAGTGTCAAATGGGCTTCGTCATTGCCAATATTAAATAAGAAAGCCTGCCGTTGGTAGTTGAGGCTGCTCCCTGATGAGTGAAAAGCAAGTTCCGGCAGAGTCGAAACACAAACCCTGCTGCTGCGTTATCCTGAGTTTAATGAAATTCATAGTTAATCGATCGACTCAGGAGAGTTCATTATGACTTGGCGCGGGTCTACAACTGTTCGAGACCGGATTTTTGCTTCTTTGCCTTATTTGCTCCCGCTGATTGACGGGCTTGCCTTTGGCAGGTTTCTATTTACACAGTTTCCTGTCCTGCAACTGTTGTTGATACCGCTAGCTCCATTGATGCAAATTTATAGTTTGCCCTTTGCTAGCTTGATTATCTTCTTTGCCCTGTATTTAGGAGTAGTTAGAAACGAAAACATCAGTCACTTCATTCGTTTTAATGCGATGCAGGCGATTCTTTTAGACATTGTTTTGATGCTGTGCGGCCTGGTTTTGCCGATTTTTTCTAACGGCGTCCAAGTCGCATTTATTGCGGAAACTCTTTATAACATGGTGTTTTTGGGCGCTTTTGCTGCATTTGTCTATGCAGTCGTGCAGTCGCTCTTGGGACGCTATGCAGAGATTCCTCCGCTTTCGGATGCTGTTTATATGCAGGTACGTTAGTCAATGGGCAGTTGGCTGTTGGCACTTGACAGTTGTTGGTGATAATTACCACTTACCCATTACTAATAACTACTGTATTTTCAAGACTGCCGATGCCTTCAATTTCGATGCGGACTCGATCGCCTATTTGTAGCGGCCCTACTCCTTGTGGCGTTCCAGTCAGTATCACATCGCCGGGAATTAGGGTCATTATTTGACTGATGTAGGAGACGAGAAAGTCTGGGGAAAAAACCATGCGATCGATCTGGGATGACTGTACCGGTCGCTCGCTCTCATTGATAAAAGTCTGCAACTGTGCTGCAGGACTCAGTTCGCGGACAATCCAAGGCCCCAAGGGACAAAATGTATCGAACCCTTTTGCCCTGGCCCACTGGTTGTCCCGCTTTTGCAAATCTCTAGCTGTTACGTCATTGGCGATAGTATAGCCCCAAATTTTGCTGTGTGCTTGTTCGGGAGTACAGTTGGTACAATGTTCGCCAATTACCAGGGCTAATTCTCCCTCGTAGTCTACCCTTTCCGACTGCTGCGGATAACGAATCTCTGCACCTGCTGGGATGACGGCACTCGGAGGCTTGAAAAACAACAGGGGTTCTTCGGGTACTGGGGTTCCCATCTCGGCGGCGTGATCGACATAATTTTTGCCTACGGCTACAATTTTTGAGGGAGAGCACGGGGCGAGAATTTGGTAAGTATCTGGTGAAAGTTCCAAATCGGTTGGTTGTCCTTTTAACCAGGGCGGTGCATCAAATACTTGAACGCTGTGGCTTAGTTGCAGTAAACCGTAATGGATGTGTCCTTGTGTTGTTTTAACTCGAACGTAGCGCTGGGCCATAGTATTTTAGATTTTAGGTTTTAGATTCTAGATTCAAAAAGACTTGTGCAAGTCCTAAATAGAATATATATAAACATGGATCTAGGGATAATTTCTGAAAATTTATTGCTCGATCGACCTTCTTGATTTTTGCTGTACGATTGTCAAATGGCTTTCCGTGCAAATTCCGTGCAGCGCTTTGTCCCAGGAGTCAACTGGTAGCTGGGCGATCAAGGCAAATTCAAAGATAATGCCGATCGTAACTTTTGATTCCCACTCAGCTAAACTAAGCATTCGATCGTAATAGCCACCGCCGTAGCCCAAGCGATAGCCACGCACATCGCAGCCTACTGAGGGTACGAGCATTAAATCTACTTCTGAGTGGTCTATTTTAGGAGCATCCGGCAGGGGTTGGAGTATGCCATAAGCTCCAGTATGTAAAGCCTCTCCGGGCTGCCAGATGTGCCAGGATAGCTCTTTGCCTACACAGCGGGAAAATCCCCATTTGCGGGGAGTTACAAATAGGGGACTTAAATCTGGTTCTTGGCGACAACTGAAATAGGCGAGGATTGTTTTTGCTTGGGTGAATAGGGGCGAGTTTTGGAGATGATTGCAGATGCGATCGCTCTTTTGTCTCCATTCTTGTGCTGATAGGGATTTGCGAGTGTTGAGGAGCGATTTTCTTAATTCGGTTTTAGTTAATGAAGGTTCAGCAGTATTCATAATTTCATATTAAATCATAGCTGCGGCTAGGAAGACGGCAATGCCGTGTCTCCCATTTTGAGGACACGGCATTGCCGTCTTCCTACAGAGCTCGTGGCTAATTAACTAGATTTGATATTACATATTGTCTCACCACAGGACAAACGCTGAATAGCGTTTCATTCTCCACTTCTTCTATTTCAACTAACGATCGCCTCCCCAAAGATTGCAGCCCGTTGAATAACTCAGAGGGCGATAAATCGGCATCTTGTAGTAATTGCTCTATTGAAACTGAATTTGCTTCGCGGCTGAGGCGGGAGATGAGGTTTTTCTCTAATTCTGACAAACGATTTATCTGCGGGTGCAAGTTTGCAGCCAATTCTTCCCCTAAAAATAGCATATCATATTTTAAAAATTCTGCAACCCTACCTCGGAATATTTCTTGAATGGTAGTGGGGACTATTTTTAACCACAATGGATTGCCTCGGTAGGTGTTAATTAGGTTTTCCCATGTTTCGGGATTGAGTAAACTTTTTTGTCTGAAAATTTCGGCTGCTGCTGTACCAATGCCTTTGAGTTGTAAGCTGCGAACTTGTGAATTTTCACCTTTTAACGCGGTAATTTCTCTGGGTGGTTCCCAACTGTTGAGGATTAAGCAACTGTTGTGGGTTGTTTCTCCGATTTGTCTGAATAGGATGCTGTAATTTTCGCATTCGGGGCGGTAATTTCCTGCTAATTTTCCGCTGCTGAGAATGGTTTGCACGTCGTCGAGGATAATGAGACAGCGGGTTTTTCGCAGATATTCCATTAATAGGGAAAGGCGATCGGCAATGCTGGTAGGGAGTTCAATTTCTGGTTTATTTAAGAGAAATTCTAGGAGATTTTTTAGGGTAGTTTCTAACGGTGGGGAGTGGCGGAGACTTCGCCAGATGACGTATTCAAAGTTATGCTGAATTTTTTGGATGAGGTGGAGGGAAAGTGCGGTTTTGCCGATGCCGCTTATTCCTAATATGGCTGCAAAGTTGCACTTGTCTTGAACGATCGATTTTTCGAGGGTGGCGAGTTCGGATGTGCGTGAAGCGAAGCTATCGCCATCAGGCGAATCGCACAATGATGAAATATGAGGTGCGTCTGCTAAGTCTAGTCTGGTTTGGGGTTGGGATATGTCTGAGGTGGGGGTTGAGGGCGATCGGGTTTTTGTAACTTCTGGAGGTTGCAAAGTGTCTCCACAAACGTTGATGTTATTAATTGATCCAAAGTCTTTCGCGAAATTTGATGAAACAATGGAGAATCGACATCTTTCTAATGTTGTTTTAAAATTTGATTTATTGAGTTCTTCACCTAAGACATCAGAGAGAACTTGCCATAATTCAGAGGCCACATTTCTGACATGACCTTCAGTGCAGTGAGATTCTTCTGCAATTTTAGAATATCTTTGACCTTTCCATGCACCGCGCAAGATAGCTTCTTGCAGATCGTCTAAGTGTTCTCCTGTTTTGGCGAAAACCAGATTTTCGGCAAATCTCAAGACTTCTTTAACGTCCATTGGTCGAGTGGTGTAGGGGTTTTTCTTATTTTATCAGACTTTTTATGACATTTTCTGATATTTCTGACCAATTCTGACATATCGCTCGTCTCAATTGCTGATAAAATATGACATTTTATTACTACGATAAATTCATAATCAGAAGATAATTATAAAAAACAAATAACTTCTTGTTGGTTAAACTAGCGGGTAGCAGGATGCTATGAACATTAATTTTCGACGCTATCGGGAACAGAAAGGTATCAGTCAAGAATCAGTTGCCAGCGGGATCGGCATTTCTGTAGATCAGGTTAAAAATTATGAGCATTTCCCTGCAAAAGTTCCGATGGGCATGGCAGTAAAATGGCTGCAAATATTAGGGGTTGACATTGCAACTGCTATGTCAGACGAAATACCTCCCCTTCCAGGAATTGAACCCGGTAGTCCCTACGCTGAACTTTATCGCCGGCTAAATTTACTTAATCAGTATATCGATGAAAATTCTTTTTTACCTTGGCTAGAATTGCCAACGGAACTACGTAAACCTAACGCTCTGCAAGAACAAATTAACCAGTATTACCAAAAACCAAATGTTGTCTTGACAGGAGCCTTTGATTCTGGTAAATCCTATCTTGCTAATACTCTTTTAGGTCAAAAAGTATTGCCAACAGGCTATCAGCCTGCAACAAGAGTCATTACCATTGTTTGTCATGTGGAAAGTCGCCCCGAATGGTTTGATGGAAACGTGGGAATTATTGATGAGAAATTTTGGCAAGATGAAAAGGGTCAGCTAAATTTTGACTTCCTATATTTAGAGGATCGGGAGCGTTGTCAGAAGCATTTTTTGCAATTTGGCTCCTTTGATCTGCTAGAAAAATATGGCGTACACCAATATGATGACTCTGACGACAGCAATGACGGCGGACATACAGCTATAGTTTATGTAGATGCTCTTTTGTTAAGAGCGTGTAACCTGATTGACCTTCCCGGTTACTCTGATAAACAAGATGAAGTATCAAAGGATGTTGAGAAAGCTAATAGTGCCACCAAGATTGCTAATGTCTTGCTTTATGCTTCTCCTGCCAAGGGTCACATCAATGGTCAAGATATGGTGCGACTTCGGAATTTGCTGCGTTTGTTGCCGGCCCCAGAGAATGAGTGCAACGACTTTCCGACGCTAGGAAATTTCTTTATTGTGGCGACACACGCAGATCCGAGTATCCCTGACGATGAGCTTCCCAAAATTCTCAATAAAGCTTCAGCGAGACTGTATAAAGAACTTGATGAAACTGCTATAGAGTTTCGTCGGAAGCTAACAAAGCGGGATATTACCAAGGAAGATGTGCAAAAGCGTTTGTTTACTTTCTGGTCAGAAAAGCCGGAGCGCTGTCAGCGTCTCTTTGATGATTTAACTCACCTCCTCTGCGAGACTCTTCCTAAACCAGTCATATCTCGTATAGACCGCGAAATTAATGCGGTCAAAAAGGACAAAAACCAAGAATACGCTAACTCGATTGAGCAATATCAAACAACTGTTTCCCAAATAGAGGAGTATCGAAAGGAGCTTGACAAAGCGGAGAAAAATGAACCTGAACGTCAGCGAGAAATGCGGCAAAAACGCAGTCAAGTGAGCAAACAAATTAAGGAATTAGAGAAAGATACCCGCCAATCATTTCAGACCTATGCGGCCAAAAAGATCGATGTAGAGTTTATAGAACAAATGATTCGCCAGAGATACGACAAAAAGAAAGAGGCTCAAGAATACGCTCCCGGTTATTTAGTCGATCTGCTGCAAAGTCATTTAGAAAGTCGGATTAGTGTCAATTCTGAAAAACTCAAGGCTGAGATTGACGCTTTTCTAGAAAAATACCCAGTGCCTCAACTTCCCAACAAAGATGGAATAGTAGTATCTATTCCCTTCGATACAAAAGGAGCTTTTCTTGGTGGGATAGCAGGTTTAGGTACTTATGGTGCCTTAGCCGCTTGGGCAGCAGGCCTTGGCAATCTTGGCAGCTATATCTTAGTAGCGAAATTAGTCAGTCTTTTGTCAGCACTTGGTATTAGTATCGGTGGTGGCACGGCAACAGTAATTTCTTTCGTAGCTGCGATTGGTGGCCCCATAGTTCTAGGGATCGGTTTAGCTGCTGGACTGGCTTCTTTGGTGTGGAATTTATTTGGGGAAGCTTGGCAGAAGCGGTTAGCAAAAGAAATTCACCAACAATTCAAAAAACAGGGTGTTGTTGATAAATTCTTAGGAGGAATCGACCAGTATTGGCAAGAGACAGCCACAGCCTTTGATCAAGGTGCGGATGCAGTTGAAGCAAAATGTAAAGAGTCTCTTAAGCATCTGCATGAAATTACTTCACCTGATACCCAGTCAAAAGAACGAATTGAAGAGATTATCATAAATCTGGAGAAACTCAGGGTTTTTTTCGCCAACATTCCTTGGGATACCCAGGGAGAATGTTTGTAAAAAAAACCAGCGGTTCTCGTGGCAAACAACCACAACCCAAGAAAACGATGTATTGAGTTTTAACTAGGCGATCACCATTTTTTAAATCACATACCCAAGAGTGATCGCCCTTCCTGAACCGAGGTGCGATCGCTCTCATTTTGGCGTTGCTTAATCAGGGTATAAAAAAATAAAATGTAAAGAGTCTCTTAAGCATCTGCATGAAATTACTTCACCTGATACCCAGTCAAAAGAACGAATTGAAGAGATTATCATAAATCTGGAGAAACTCAGGGTTTTTTTCGCCAACATTCCTTGGGATACCCAGGGAGAATGTTTGTAAAAAAAACCAGCGGTTCTCGTGGCAAACAACCACAACCCAAGAAAACGACGTATTGAGTTTTAACTAGGCGATCACCATTTTTTAAATCACATCCCCAAGAGTGATCGCCCTTCCTGAACCGAGGTGCGATCGCTCTCGTTTTGGCGTTGCTTAATCAGGGTATGAAAAAAACCAGTTAAAAATCCCCAAGCTTTGTCGATACTGGTTTCTATGACTGGCATATTTAGCCTTTCATACCGTAAATCAGCAACGCCTCTTATTCCTACTGACTACTGACTAATGACTTCTTTTACTGTACTTGAGAGCCGTGGGCGCGGGGGTCAGAGCTACTTGTTTTCACAGGCCCTGTGGGGGGAGTAAAATTAGAAACTTGACCGCCTGCTTGGACGTGTGGCAGAGGTTTTCCTGCAATTAAAGCTTCTAAGTTAGCTTCCATAATACTGCGCGGCATTTCACCCATCGTTTCCGCAACGGGGCTGCCTTTATCGTTCAAATAGACAAAGTGCGGAATGCCATCTACTCGATATTTTGTGATTTCTGGCAGCCATTTGTCATTGTCTACATTCAGCATCACAAAATTCATCGGTTCGGCGTATTTCTGTTTTATTTCGCTCAGATCTTTAGCCATTGCCTGACAGCTACCGCACCAATTAGCATAAAATTCCATGAGTGTCGGTTTGCCATTTACCAAAGCTGTTTCTAATGGCGTTGAAGCTTTTGCCATGTCGGTGAGACTGCTTGACGGCGTTTGGGTTTGCAGCCCGAAGAAAATGGATATTGAAAGGGCGATCGCGGTTAACACGATCAATAAGTTTCTGAGGCGCGTGGCGACTTTTGTTTCGGGATTTTTGGTGGCGGGGGCGACAGTTGACTGGGGGGAATTCTGGGTCATAAAATAAATTGCGGTTTGATTTCTATGTTTTTATTTTAAATAATAGATTCAGATTATAGCACATTTTGAGATAATCAGACCCATCTCATAAAAATTTCTGCTAAAGGCAGTAATTAGATTAAGTGCGCTAAAACATAAGATAACTAAGATTGTTTGTAAATTACCGAGGACTTGCAGGGTGAAAAAACGGGTAACACTGACGTTTCCCCAACGATCGATCCAAATGCCTGTCACCTATCGACTGGCAAAGGATTTTAATGTTGCAGCCAACATTATCCGTGCTCAGGTGGCTCCGAATCAAGTGGGCAAACTGGTGCTAGAGTTATCAGGGGACATCGACCAACTAGAAGCGGCGATCGACTGGATGCGATCGCAAAATATCGGCGTTTCCCTAGCCAGTCGGGAAATACTCATAGACGAAGATATCTGCGTTCACTGCGGTTTGTGTACGGGAGTTTGCCCGACAGAAGCCTTGACCCTTGACCCAGAAAGCCTTAAACTAAGTTTTGCTCGATCGCGGTGTATCGTTTGCGAGCAGTGCATCCCCACTTGTCCGGTGCAAGCTATTTCTACTAACCTCTAGACACTGTACAAACTCATCGGGATCATCATCTTTTTTTTGCCTGGTTCTCCTAATTGTGCCATTGGATGAAAAAAAACTCTTGGGTTTCCCTAACTCTACTTTTTGTTACTTATTTCACTTTAGGCTGGAAATTATCGGAGTTTGATGTTCCACCGCACCTGACTTGGTTTCTAGCCATCGCTTCAATTTTAGTTTTGGCTGTCGCCTTGGCGTTCCCTCTGAGAGGCATAAAGGCCTTAATTTTGCGGTGGTTTTCGAGTGATATCGGTGCTTTTCTTTCTATTATTGTAGGAGCTTTTGTGGCAGTGGTAGTTTTTGCCTGGATGCACCTTTTTGCTACTTGTTTACTCTTGATTTCAGCGGGAGCTTTGGCAAGACTCGATATTCAAATGTCTGGTTGGAAGAATTGGCGGGCTTTTGCGGTATTAGCTACCATTTCTTTAACAGGTGTGGGGTTGGGCGGAGCGATCGAGTTTTGGTCAAGGACAGGCAGGCTCGTATTCTCTTAATGAGGAACGGGAAATTCATCCAACCAAATTCTATAACTCGCAACGGATATTTAGCCGCAAACTATCAGATCGCCCATCAATAAATACAGCTTATTTTTTTTCAATCCCCCACCAGATTAATTCCCCGTTCCGCGCCGTAATCATAGCAGTTTTCAAGCCTGGTGAGGTACAGCATCTCAATTGCCGATTCCCCGTTGCGGGTTACTAATTCCCAATTACTAATTACTAATTACCAATTACCGACAAACCTGGGGTGGAACTGAAAACCCCCAGGGCAGTATTGAACTGTAGCGACTTTTGCTCAAAATGTTATTGCCAAGATCCCGCAAGTCCCGCACCCAAAAACTTATCGCAATAAAAAAGCAGCTTTAGGGAGCTGCTAGTCAGAATGCATGAGGTATTGTTTTTAGAATAGGGCAGGTGGAATTCGATCGGTGCTGGGTTACATTTTTTGATACGGGAGAGTTAATGAGTGAATGGACGATCGTAAAATCGTCACATAGGAGGATAGCATTGATGTTAAATTTCCCGACAATCAAGTTAGCGTTTAACTGTCCTTGCGCCCTACAGCCCTTCAGCGGTGGGGCCCTTTTATTTTTAGGGAGAACTCAATAGCCGAATTTAGCGCATCAGATGAGTCTGCCATTAGTTCTTGTATAAAATTTCCGGATCGCCACATCCTCATACTTATAAAAGTTACGCCTCACATCCACTCAAACCCGGTGGATTTCAGAATATGGGGTGGTTAAACGGACACACTGTGACAAAAACCAGTATTTTCACCGAAGTCATACCATTTTAGATTTTAGATTTTAGATTTTGGGAATGACTGATGAAGCTTGTGGTTTGGAGGTTGCGTATAGTTGCATTATTTTTTTAACTGGTATCAAAAGTCCTCAGAAACCTGTTATTTTCTTAGAAACCCGGTTTCTGAATGTATCAATTGAGATCAGGCCCGGTTTCTGGTTTGATAACTTTTTGGATTTCCTCGATCGCCCTAGTCGCCACTGCTTCAGGCCTTTCCCCCACACCAGCATAGACTCGGACATCTGCTTGAGTGTAGAAACGCTCTCGCTCTTTCAAAAGGCTTTGCAGCTTAGATTTGATCTCGCCCTCCTGCAGTAGGGGTCGAGCGGTGTCCGAACGCAGTCGATCGTACAATTGATCTACAGGCACATCCAGCCACACTACTACACCGTAGTGCAAGTAACCCCAATTCATCGATCGGGTCACAATGCCGCCGCCCGTAGCCACGACCGAATTTTGATACGCAGACAATTCGCCGAGCACTTTAGTTTCTAGTTCCCGAAAAGCCTCTTCCCCTTCTCGATCGAAAATCTCAGCAATTGACTGATTAGCAACTCGAACAATTAGTTCATCAGTATCAAAAAAACGGTATTTTAATTTTTTTGCCAAAATCCGCCCTACCGTTGTTTTCCCCGCACCCATCATCCCGACAAGATAGATATTTACTCCCCTCAACCCCTCCACGGCCAAATCCTCCGATATTTTTCTATTTTTTCAGGTTAATCGAGCCGCCACTGGGGCTATCCTCGTCATCAAACTCATCACCCTCATCCAGTCCCCAATCCTCCTCTGCTTCTGCAAGAGGATTTATTGGTGCTTCATCAGCGGGTTTAGGAATCTCCCCTCCCGGAGGAACCAGCACTCGATACTCCGCATCGTATACCGACTCAGTTTGCCCCACCCCAGACTGGCTCGGATCTCTATAGCCGTAAGAATATACTGAGCCAGCCCAAGATTTGCTTTTCGGTTCCTGCTGAGCTTCGTAAGCCCTCGGATTTGCCGCTGGAACATCATTTACCTGCGGTCGATCGGGAAAACCGCGATCGTCCCCCCAATCGTCATCACCCCCTTGAGAGCCTGATTTTGAGCTATCTGAGACCCAATCGTCCTCATCGTCTGCTGCTGCATAAGTCCCCGGTTGAGCGTAATCCTTCGCCCCATCGGGGTTTGGAGTTTCTTGCTGGAAAGTCCGGGCACTGTAACCAGACGATGTGCCGTACTCTGTTCGGTAGGAACCAGGAGCCTGAGTTTGGCTATTTTCCCTATTCAGATCCGGGTCAATTCCCTGTTTTCTAGGAGGGGGAGGTGGCGTGTAAGGTGTCCTCCCGTCTTCGGGGAAAGTATCGGGACGACTGCGACTGTCGCGGCCGGTGCGGACTCGCGTTGCAGATAGGTAATTTGAAAAAGCCAGCAAACCAGAAATCAATAAAGATGTGAGAGCTCCCACCACCATGCTCAGCAGAATCCAGATAGATAAAGGTAAAGCAGGCGATCGAACTCCCAAAAACACCAGCGATAATGCCGGCTCCACATTTTGCAGGGCAAAAATAGTTAACCCCACCACAATTACTAGCAAAAATACAGGTCGCATATTAAAAATATTGGTAATTGGTAATTGGTAATTGGTAATTGCTAATTGGTAATTGCTAATTGGTAATTGCTAATTGGTAATTGCTAATTAAAACTAACAAATCATCAATAACAAATAACAAACTGTCAACTATCAACTAACTCCCTTCTTCTTCCTTCCAGCGTTTGAGAGGAACGCAATCAATCCCCAACTGGTCTAAAGCGCGAGCCACCACAAAGTCTACCAAATCTTCAATAGTTTGCGGATTGTGATACCAAGCAGGAATCGCTGGTACAATTCTAGCTCCAGCTTCCGCCAAGGTAGTCAAATTCCGCAGGTGAATCAAGCTAAAAGGCGTTTCGCGAGGCACGAGTACCAATTTTCGCCCCTCCTTGAGCTGAACGTCGGCCGCTCTTTCGAGCAAATCCGAACTCAAGCCAGCCGCCAATTTGCCCAGCGTACTCATGCTACAGGGAATAACGATCATCCCTTGGGTGCGAAAGGAGCCACTAGCAATATTAGCACCGACATCTTGCCAGGGATGGCACCGAAGTTTACCCATTGTGGCTACTCCTGCTTGTTCCCGCCAGAATTCCTCTTGAAGCGTCGCCTCTGCAGGCATTCGGGTGTTCTGTTCGCTTTGCCAAACCATGTAAGTAGACTTGGAAGCGACCAGTTCGATCGCGCGATCGGCTTCCAGCAGAAACTTTAGAGTTCGCACGGCATAAATCAGTCCCGATGCACCGGTAACTCCTACAATGAGGGGGTAGTTATTCGTCATTAGTTATTTGTTAGTTGACTGTTGACTGTTAGTAATTAGTTGTTATATCAAATCTCTTAGCATCGGAATTATTCCTATCTCTCTTCTATTAATCGGCGTGAATCAGCCTCCATCCCTTGTCATCTGCAGTTAATAAATTATCTTTTTTTACCCCAGATACAGGCAGATTAACACAGATTAACGCAGAGAAATTATATAAATTCCGGTTGCACCGTCCGTGATTGCTAACTATTGACTAGATTTTAAAAATCCGATGCTATCGGATTTGATATTAGTCATTAATTATTTATTGATGATTGCTGAGTATAGTTTGCCGCCCCCCTCTAAATACTTAGTTGCTAGACAATGACAACTAAGTATTGAGGAAAATCAACAGTCAACAGTCAACTGTCAACTGATTATTCATCATCATCAAAAGCTTGACTGCCGCCGCCAACTGCAACTAAATCAATTTGCTGGCGGTAGTAGTCAACACTCTTGACTTGAACTTCTACCCGATCGCCCAAACGGTACTGGTTGCGGTTTTTGCGACCCACTAGAGTTTGCTGGCGCGATCGATACTCGTACCAGTCATCCTTTAGCGAAGAAACGTGCACCAATCCTTCAACACGCAAGATGTCGCTCTCCGGCGGCCGCACCTCAATTTCCACAAAGAAACCGTAAGACTGTACACCTGTAATCAAACCCTGAAAAGTTTGGCCAGTGCGTTCTTTCATCAATCCGGTTTTCTTCAATCCCTGCAAATCGCTTTCGGCATCCTCAGCAACCCTTTCGCGTTCCGTCAGGTGTACCACGGCCGATGCAAACTCTGTTTCAAATTCGTGGTGCAAATCTGGGGGGAGAACATTCCAAGTAATTTGACCGTGACAGGAGGAATGGTGCAAGTCAACTTTTTCCTTAGCCCGTGTTGTGCGGCTGCTGCGGCCTTGCTCGAACACCGCTTGCAACACCCGCAGTATCAACAAATCGGCGTAGCGGGAAAGCGGCGAAGTGCAGCGCGTGTAACCCTCTGACAACGCCAAACCGAAGTGCGGCTTGGGAGTTGTGCTGTAAACAGCGGGCTTCATGGTGTCTTCTAGCAGGTAGGTGAGAACTCTTTCGGACTTAAGGCCGGCAAACTGCTGGGTAAATCGCTGAAAGTCCAAGGGTAAAACTTCTTCTTCGGTTTCGAGATACAGTTCGCCTCCGAGGTTGTTGGAGAGTTTGATGAACTCTTGAATGTCTGCCGGATCTGGCATCGGCTGGACGCGGTAAATTGCTGGGACTCCCAAGGCTTGCAGGTGGGTGGCGACAGCTTGGTTGGCGAGTACGACTAACTCGGAGACAGCCGACTGAGCAGGGGTAGCGACTGCAAAAGCTCCTAATTCGCCTTCGTCGTCGAAGTGAGAGTTAGCGTCGGGCAAATTTAGTTCAAAAGCTCCTCGCTTGAGCCTTGTCTGTCTGGCAGCCTGTGAGGCGGCACCGATTTGATCGAGGAAAGGACGGAGGGCGGAGGATAAAGGGTGCTCTTCGGCATCGCCTGGTTCGAGAATTGCTTGAGCTTGCTCGTAGGTGAGGTGGTAGTCAATTTGAATGACGCTGGTTTGAATTTCGTATTCTAGGAGTTCTCCTGATTCGTCTAGGGTTAGCAGTATGCTAAATGCCAGCCGTTCTGTGTCTGGCAGCAGAGAACAGCGCTCGTTGAGGGTTTCTGGCAGTACGGCGATGATTTTTTCTCCCAGATGGGCGGCGGTGCCTCGCTTGCGGGCTTCGCGGTCGATCGGGGTTTCTGGCTGCACGTACTCGGCGGCGTCGCTGATGTGGATTCCTATTTGCCAGCGGCCGGGCTTCAGGGTTTCGATCGACAAAGCGCGTTCCACTGGTGGATCGGAGAGGAATGAGGTCGGATCAAACTCGTTTTCGGCTCCTCCTTCGGAGAGATTTTCCTCCTGGGCTTGAGGAACATTGTTTTCGCTGTTGGTTGTTCCCGGTACGTTTTTGCTGAAGCTAACAGTCAGAATGTTACGCAAATCTAGCCGTTTTTTGATGTCGGTTTTTTTGACTTTGCTGGGCAAATTTTCGGCTGCTTTGATGACGGCGGCGGGGAACGATCGCGGCAAGTCGTGTTTGCAGCATACGATGTCGAGGTCGTCAGCGGCTTCGGCGTCGGAACCGAGTACCTGTACTACTTTGCCGACTGGGCGGTGCGTGCCGAGGGGGTAGCGCTTGACTTCGACGTGTACTAGGTGGTCGATCGCCTCTTGAAGATTTGTGCCATTTGCGAGCAAGTCTAGTTCAAACAACAGGCGATCGTCCAGGGGGATTGCTCTGTAGCTGACGCGGCCGGTGGGGGTGGCGGTTTGCTTGACTCGTGCCAGTACCGAGGGGTTGGCGCGTTCGAGGATGAGCATGACTTCGCCTTCGGGCGATCGGCGGCGGCTACCTTCTTTGATGATTTTGACTAAGACTCGATCGCCATTCCAAGCTGTCGAGAGGTGACTTTCCCGCACATAAACGTCTTCTGAGCCTTCGGCGTCTTGAATTGCAAAGCAAAATCCTTTGCTCGAACAGCGCAGTTTTGCTTCTACTACGTCGTCTTCAGCTACTCGGCGATAGCGGCCTTTGTCTTTGACTAATATGCCAATTTTCTCTAGAGCTTCTAATGCGATTTGAAGTTTGAGTTGACTGGTGGCGTCGTTGCAGTCGAGTTTTTTCTCCAATGCTTTAGGGGCCACTAATTTGTCTTCTGTAAAATTTGCCAGCAGTGCAGCGATAGAAAATTCCATGTAGCGATCGATCCTCTTGTTTCCAGCAATTAGTCTAATTTTGGCGAAATCAGCCGCACTCCCTCGGGCCCTCGCAGTGCCTGCTTCCCAACAAATGCGCGGGTTGATAGGTGGAGACGCGAGCACAGCCACCTTGTTTGATCGCGACGTTTTTTTGAGATTCTCTCCCGACACCGGCTTCGTGCTAATTGTCTGCTGTCTGTCTTGAACTGACTGCTGACGGTGCAGACAAATGTCCCGCACGCTATTCCCCAATACAATTTTTTAGCGTTGGTTTGTTTGCTTTTAGGTCAACAGCGCCGAGCACTTCGCAAATTAGAAAGCCCCTGTCGGTTCTTAAAAGATGGCTCGATACTGAAAGCGACGGCTTGAGTCGAGGATGAGCCGATGGAGGGATGGAGAGGGATAAAATTTGCATTTCTTCCTTCTGCCTTCTTCCTTCTGCCTTGTTCCTTCTTCCTTTTGAAGTGCCTCTTGCTTCTTGCTTTAGCAAAGAATTTACCGGATCTTTAAGGCAAAATTGCTAGTAGCTCGCTGCTGCGATGCCCTTGTTTTTTTGCACGCGATCTGTCCTTGCGGACCGAGGTGCAACGAGCGAGTCGGGAGCAATCTGTGCTGTAGAAAGTGCAAGGTACACAAAACCGGAGACTTTTACTACTTTTGCTTAGTTGCTGTGCCATCTCCTATAGGTAGAAATGACGCCCGGTGCTTGTTAGCTTAAACTGCCGGATGTGGGATGGGGTTTAGTGGCGTGAAAGGTTGCGCGGATGACTCACCTTTAATTTATTGTATGTTGAATAGGTGCTTTCAGAAAATTGTTTTCTTTGGGCTGTACTACACTTAAGTCATAAGCCCCTTCTGGTTTCGGGGTCAAAAAATTATGTTTGCTGAATTTCGCGCCCTTTATCCCGCTGGACAGTTAATCTGTGAGTTGCTGACTGTTCATAACGGTAAGTTTGTTGTTCGCTGTCTGGTTCAGGTTGACGGCAAAACTCTTGCTACTGCTATGTCGGCTGCTGAGTCTGTTGAGGATGCGGAAGACCGCGCCCGGTTGCGAGCGATCGCTGTCCTCGGATTTGCTGCGCCCGAGCGTGCGATCGCGAGTGTTGATCCGGCTCCGGTTGCTGCTGCTGTTCCCCCTCCTGCTGCTGTTTCCCCGGTTGCTGCTGTTCCCCCTCCTGCTGCTGTTTCCCCGGTTGCTGCTGTTCCCCCTCCCCCTCCTGCTGCTGTTCCGGTTCCTGTTGGGCCCACAAGTGTTGCTCTCCCGGTTCTAGAAATGCCTGTTGCTGACAAGTTGCCGCCAACAGATCAAAGCAATTTTGTCAAGACTGAAGCGAAATTAAATGAAGAGCCGATCGCACCTGTACCGGAACCGTTGCCGCCAACGGTCGATCGCGCGGAGGCTACTGGATTTGTACCAAAGCAGTTAGACTCGGATGCTTGGCTTTCTTCTAGCTACGGCGAACCACTTCAGGAACTGGAGGTGCCGACTTCTAGCCAAAGTGAACTGCTACAGGGTGCGGCCGAAGTCAGGGAATTGCAACCGATCGCAGTGGGAATCCCCAGCGATGCGATCGAGGATAATTCTGATACGATCGCCGAAATAGACGCCATCCTCAAACGCCTGCAATGGAAGAAAAAACAGGAAAGCGACTGTCTCGAACAAAATTACGGCAAGTCGTCCCAGAGAGAGCTTTCTAGCGAACAGTTAGTAGATTTTCTAGAATATCTGGAAATCTACAGCAGAACCACTGAGGAAATCAAGCGGTTGGGCTGGACTCCCAACCAAGGAAAAGATTATCTCAAACAAGGTTATGGCAAAGAAGCGCGCCATTTCTTAAATCAAGTAGAATTGCTCGACTTCCTACAATATCTCGAATCTTTGCCCTAGTAATTATGTAGGGTTTCTAGGTGTGATGTTTTTTTAGAAAAAGCTACATATAGCAGTTTTCAATTGTATGAAATACAGTAAGGACTTAATTATGACGCCGTATCATGCACCCCAGCATCTGTAATTCACTCTACTGAAAACTGCTATATGACCGTTAAAAATTAAAAATCAAAAATGAAGAATATTCCCTCATTTTTGATTTTTAATTTTTCATTTAGACGACAGCGGCGATCGGGCGGCTGGCGGAAGGACGGCGATCGATCACTTGATCGACTAATCCGTAGTCCTTTGCTTCTTCAGCCGACATGAAGAAATCCCGTTCGGTATCTTCTTCAATGCGGGAAAGGGGCTGATCGGTATGGTTGGCAAGATGTTCATTCAGGCGGCGCTTGTGGTACAAAATTTCTTTGGCCTGAATTTCAATATCGGTTGCTTGTCCTTGAGCTCCGCCTAGAGGTTGGTGGATCATAATCCGGGAGTGAGGCAAACTCATCCGCTTGCCTTTAGCGCCGGCACTCAACAGAAAAGCGCCCATGCTGGCGGCCAAACCGAGACAAATAGTGCAAATGTCGGGGCGGATGTGGTTCATGGTGTCAAAAATGCCCATACCTGCTGTTACCGAACCCCCTGGGGAGTTGATATAGAGGTAAATATCTTTCTCCGGGTCTTCGGCGTCTAAAAATAGCAATTGGGCAACGATCAGGTTGGCTAAGTCTGAGTCAACCTGTTGGCCCAAGAAGACGATGCGATCGCGCAGGAGTCGCGAGTAAATGTCAAAGGCGCGTTCGCCGCGACCGGATTGTTCTATAACGGTTGGGATCATTGACCGGGCCTGCCTATTACGTATCTTTTTTTAATTTTAGCGATTTGGGTTCATTTATAGTTAGGGAGGGGTGGCGCGCGATCGAGAAATCGGCAAAATCCTTTAGTTGGAAGGGATTGGGGCGGTCATTTGGGGAAATTGTGGCGGGGGTGCGATCGGATTTCCGATCCAAGGGCGATCTATTACGAAGCAGAAACCTAAGTAAGCGATTCTTAGGAATCCCCGTGGGCTGACGCGGGGGAGGATGTCAATCTGTCCTTATCAGACTTCAAACTGAGGGGTTTTTCGATTTAAAATGCGGGTAAATTTCCTTCTCAAATAATTCTTGAATTTCTGCCGGCTGCTGTGCAACTACATCTTTATAATCTTCCTCAACAGAAATATTGTAACTTGCTGTGCGTTTAGCAATTTTTGGTAACCAAGCTGTGTGTAGCGTAAACCCAAATTTTAATTCAGGATGACCTAACTTACAAATCGGCCCCCCGACCAAGTTTTTTGCATCAAAAACCCAAATTTCTGACGAGTTTTTCAAGTAAATTGTACAGACAATATAGCCATCTGTCGAATCTCCATTTCCCCCTGCACGCGGGACAAATTGCGGGGAGTTTATCATGTATCCTTGGGCTTTATTATCGGCTTCAATTTCTGGCATAAACACAAACGCATCAGCTATTTTCATTTCTTGAGTGTCGAGGCGCAACAAACAAGCGGGCTTTCCTTCCTGTCGATCTAAAAGTTTTAGCAAATCCTCATTTGACACCACTCGATATTTATAGTCTTTATACAAGTTTAAAATAAATTTTGTTAGCAATTCAGGCCAGAATCCATCCGAATTCCAGTATATATTTTTTATTTTTTCAGCAGTTTTACCAGATGGCAATGTATCGCAATAGGTGTTCAGCGCCATACCCCACGTTAACTTATCATCTGAAATGACATTTGATTCAACCACTTGTCCACTTTCTACATCAATAACATAACGTCCCAGCCGGCTAATATCTGCCTCACCACTGAGCATTCCATACAAGCGTGACGGTACAGGTGTTTTTGCGCTATCAGCCCCAGAGTCAAAAATACGCAACCACTCCCCCGAATCCGCAGCACAAATATGTCCTATATGGAGCGTTATTTTTCCGTTTGAATCGTCATAATCAGCCGCAAAATGAAAGGCTTCAAGAGGAATTACTACTTGTTTTGCCACAACTTCAACTTCTTGTTTAGAATAAGCCGGTTGCTGTCCTCCTATCAGTCGTTCGCGGCGGACAATGTACACATAAGAATCGGGAGAAAGTGGACGCGATAAAATATCTCTCAGAAATTTTTCTGTTTGTTTTCTGTTGGGAAGTGGGTTAGTAAAAATTTCCGCTATCCCAACACCAAACGCTGTATCCATCAAAATCACATAGTTACGAGTCACAGCTATTTGATGCAGACTTTGGTGGATAACCACCGGGGAACGATCCTGCAAAACCAATTTCCATCGTTCAATATGGCCGCTACCATTCCAGCGCATTAAATAAACGAAATTTTGCATTTTAAATTTGAAAACATTTTCAAAAATGCTACTAATTAACTTAAAAGCCTCCCAAATAATTTTAGCAATCCAGTTAAGTAAAAACTTAATAACGTTTAGGGTATTGAGAAAATTGAAAATCAATTCTAAAAGTTTTTTGATGGCATGAGGTAGCTTTTCTGCCTCATAAATAAACGGAATTGCTTGCATGAAATTCCCCATTGATCTGCCATAATTCACCGTAAACATTTCCTGGGTTTCCGCATCAAAAAAAGGATGCGCCGTACTCAAGACTGGCCCAAATGGCATAGATAAAGAAACTTCAGGCCGCCACTCTGCATTAGCACCCACCGGCGTTACAACTTCCAAAGTTTCCGTATCAATTTCATAAGGACGACCGGCATCATAAGTAACTAACAGCCGGTCATTTGTATCTTCAGAGGTTTTAAATTTTACAAATGCCGTGTTTAATTGATTGCGAACTCCCAAGGCCATAGAAAAACGAGTGAGTCCGTGATTTTGAAACCCATATTTGTGATATTCGCTTCGGCGTTTTGTTGCTTCATCGGCATAATAACAGGGAGTTTTTGCAATTCGTGTCGTGATTTTTGCTGGTTGTTGAGTATTAAAATCAATGCGATAAATCATGCCATCGCCGTTGAAAATTGGAGTTCCATCAGGATAGGGTAAACCACGAGAATCAACCGAGCCGGCCGGTGCCACAATAAACACATGACCTTGCAAATCCTCCGGTAATTTTCCCTCAATAATATTTAGCTCAAGCTCGGTTAATTCACACCGCTTCGCCACCATTACTGCTTGTGGTACATACAGAGGGTAGTTTTTCGTCATCTCTGAAAAAGCAGGGTTCATTTGAGTATTCATGGTCACATAAAAACTTGTAGTGGTGTACAGATTAGGCTGGGTTTACCGTGTGAAAACCCAACCCTACCCCGAAAATTACCAGAAAAAAAATTCGCAAAAATTGCTGAATTTAAAGATTTTTATTTGCCCTCAAATCGCTGGTAAATTTCATCAAACAACGCTCGAATATCCTCACCCATTTTCTTTGTTTCTAGATTCCTTGACTGCAAATATTTATTCACAACTTCCAGCACCATAGGCTCATAATCCTCTCGCACATTGTAATCTGACTTTGGCGGCGAAACTACTTCTGGCAACCAAGTTGTGTGAATTGTAAACCCAATATTGATTTGTTCACTACACAGCCTGTATTTGGGGCCACTCTTTAAATTTGCGGCATCAAACAGCCAAAGTTCACTGTTATTAGAGCCATCATTACGATCCGAAAGAACCACACAAATCAGATAACCATCTGTTGAACTGCTATCCCCTCCCTGACGCGGCACAAACTGGGGAGAGTTGGCAAAGTGGCCTGCTGGAAACTCATAATAATCTGGCGTGGTCAGTTCAATTTCTAAGCCTTGCTGACCATTCTTTTTGCGCTCAACATGAACCCGACATAACGTACTTGCTCTGCCTTCTTGGCTGATGGCTTTCACTTTACTGATGGGGAATTTACGATATTTATAATCCTTATAAATATCCCCAACAAACTGCGGCAACAGTTCTTCCCAGGCTCCAAAAAAGATCCAGTAAATATCATCAATTTTTTCGGGCTGCTTCAGCGTCATTTCCCTATAGGCATACACCGGATCTCCCCAACTAAAATCACGTTCAATTAAACAGGATCTCACAGCATCAGAACTAGGGAGTTTTGCAGGGTCAATAACATGACATCCAATGATACCCACGTCCATTCCACTCACTAAAACGCCGGGTAAACTTCGCATTCGGTTATTGATTTCGACATCGCTATAGACTGACTTATCAAAACGGCGAATTGTCTCCGCCGCATCACAAGCACAACTATGAACCGTATGTATAACAATGCCATCTGCATCTTCATATTCAACGACATAATGAGCAATTTCGCGAGGGATAATAACTTCGTGCGCTGTGACTGTTTTCTCTCCAGGTATTAATTTTTCCCGAGGAACAATCCACACTTTTGTATCTGCTAATTGGGGAATGTCTGTTAACTCTCGAATCAAAAATTCTATTTCTTCAATTAATTCCCAATGTTCAGCAAATAAAAGTTCTTCTAAAGCAATTTTAAACGCTGTATCTGCCAAAACAATGTAATTTTTAGTCAGACCCATCTGGTGCAAGGTTTGTTTGACTTTAATCGGCTTGCCATTGGGTAAAACGACTTTCCACCTGTCAAAGTTTTCTTCTCCCCGCCAACACACTAATTCAACAAAATCATCCTTAGCAAAGGCGTTCAATATTTGCAGGACAGTTTTGTATATTTTTTCGAGGAGTTGATAAATCGCTTTGCCTAAACTTAAAAACGCTTTGAGGATATTTTTGTATAAGTTGCTCAGCCATTCTATGAACCCATCCAGAGGACTGGTTGTCTTCTTTGACCCTAAAGATTTCTTCAAAGGTTTCGTTAAAATCCGTAGCTGGTAAAGAAATTGTCGCAAAGTTGGTAAAAATGAAGAGATTGAGCGACCTAAATTAATTGTAAATAACTCTCCCGTGCTATAGTCAAAACACGGATGAGCGCAACTCATACTCAGCGGAAAAGGTTGCTTGGGAAACAGCGGGTTCACAGCTTTCCAATCTTTAATTAAACCTATTGGCTGTACCACTTCCATAGTGTTTGGGTCAACTTCGTAAGAGCGGCCCATATCCACAGTAATTAACAAACGATAAGGATCGGCTTGGTATTTTTTAAAAGGCGTTAATGTAACACTGAGTTGGGAAGTAACCCCCAAAGCTAGAGAAGCACGGGCAATGCCAAAATCTTTAAAGCCTAAATTTGCATAGTTGGAATTTTCATAAGTATATTTATCTGCCCAATAACTAAGGGGTTTGGCAATGCGTGTTTTCAAATGAGCCTTGCCATTTTCAAACCCAATGCGGTAAAGCATTCCATCGCCGTTATATAGAGGAGTCCAGCCATTTGTACTGGGGTCAACAATGTGTGGAGAATTGGGTTTTTTGGGGGGCGAATCAACCGAACCTGCCGGTCCCACAATAAAGACATATCCTGTTAAATCTGGTGGCAGTTCAGTAGAGATTTCTGTTAGCCCTTGTTTTACCGTCAATTGCAAAGCATCAAATTCTTCTCGACTCACAGACAACATCGCCTGCGGAAAATGTGATTTATCCGACTGACTAGAAACATTATCTAAACTTTCAGTCGCTTTGAGAGTGGGTTGAGTCATGGTTATAATTCTAGTGAAAAGATGGGAAAACTATAGTTTAAGCAGCCATCTGGCTGCATAGCTCAACAATAACCGATCGCTGCAAGCAATGTCATCCCCTTTTTACGATCCACTGGGTCAAATTCTTCAGCATTTAGATCGAGCTGTGTCATAGATAGCCGTGCAGATTCGGTTTTGCCACAGCGGTGTAAAAATTCGCTTAAACTTATAATCGCCCGTCGTTCCAAAGACACGGCACCCTGAGAGCGAGCAACTTCAAGCGCTTTATGAAAACAAATTTCCGCCTCTGCATCTTTTGATTGCATAATTAACGCTTCACCTTTGATCCGGTAGAGTTCGGCTTTCCAATAAGCGCCCGTTGGGTCTGCTAATTCCAAACCTTTATCAATCAAGCTTACACATTCTTCCACCAAACCAGCATTCAGATAACCGATAGCCGTCAACATCATATAATAAATTTGTCCTAATCTTGTCCCCAGGCTTAAATAAGCTGTTAAATTTTGCTGCATTTGTGTCAAACCTAACTCGATTTGTCCTGACTGCTGGTTTGCCGAACCCACGACAATACTCGTCAAAGTCCCCCAGAAATAAAACTCGTTTTCCATGCAGAAATTAATTGTCATTTTCCCATATTTTTGGGTACTAGGTAGATTTTGTAAGTAGTGATAAATCTGAGTTTCATAGAAATAAGCAAGGGCCAAAGAAAACGGGTGTCCTATCTTTCTAGCTAAACTCAAGGATTGTTCCTTTTTCTCAAGAGCTTGCCGACCATAACCACGTAACCACAAGCATATTGATAGAAGAGCAAAATTCGCTACCCCCGAATCTTGTCCATAAATAAAAGCAAGGGAAGAATGTTTTTGATCATCGTAATAGAATAAAGACCGTTCTAGGTGAAATTGAGCCTGAACTAAATCTCCCATATAAAGCAAGTTCGCACCCATAGAATGATGAGCAGTTACCTGCATTGCCGAATCTTGGGAATTGTCGGCTAGACAAAGAAGTTGTTGTGCTAATTCTCCGGCGGTTTTTGTATCTCCTTGCCCAATATGGGCTGCAAATAACCCCCACAACATCGGAAAAAAATTCGCTGTTTCTCCGAGTTCTTGCGCCAATTCCCGCGCTCTGGTAAAAGTTTTAATTAATTCAGGCGAACCATAACCTTTAATTGCCGTTAGCGGCGCACCCAAAGCTATGTGCAACCGCAATTCTTGCTCTTTTCTCTCCACCGTACCCGGCAAGGTTTCTAACCACTGCAACGCCTCTGTAAACAACCCCAGCGCCTCCCGCAAAGCGTGCGCCCGCACCGCCTGCTCCCCCGCCTTTTCTAAATAAAAAATCGCCTTTTCTGCAACCCCCGCTTTACTCCAATGATGTGCCAAAATCGCATAAAACCCCGACAACTCTTCATCACTTCTTTCATACCACAACGCCAAAAATTCATGAACTTGCCGGCGCTGCGAGTACAACATCAAACCATAAGCCACTTCCTGAGTAATAATATGCTTAAACATATACCCCAAATCCGGCTCTGGCGTCTCCATCGGGGTAAGATCGAACCGCTGTAACTTCATCAAATAATTAGGCAACTCAGGCTTATCCTCCTCAATAGGATGAATATCTCGCAACAACTGAAATCCAAAAGACCTACCAATCACGCTCGCCACTTTCAATGTAAGCTGTTCACTAGGAGAAAGCCGATCGATCCGCGAAGCAATCACCCCCTGCACCGTAGCAGGAAACTTTAGCTCACTCAAATTACCAACCCCCGCAGCAATCCGACACTCCCCATCATGAATTTCTATCACCCCCGCCTCGCGCAAACCATAAGCCAATTCCTCACTAAAAAACGGATTTCCTTCTGTTTTTTTCTCAATTAACTCCACCACGCGATCGGGCAAACTTTTTACCCCCAAACGCTGAGACAAAAACAGTCGCGTATCTGTAGCCGGCATTGCTTCCAAATGCAACTGTTCTACCCCTTCTATCATCAGCACTCGATCGTATTCCTCCGGCATCGGCTCACCCATTGGTCTCGTCCCTATCACCAATAACAAGCGCTTCACCTTCTGCGCCACCGCCAAAATCAGCGCCCAACTTGACGAATCCAACCAATGGGCATCCTCGAAAACAAGCAACTTAGGAGAGCGATTGACCGAATCCTGCAACAATTGCACCAACAAATCCCGCGTCGCTTCCGCCCGTTGCTGCCCCACCAACCCAGCCGATACCTCTGTATCCGGCAAATCTAAACCCAAAACCCCATTTAAAAGTGGCGCTTTTTCCAACCATTGCGGTTCATCCTCCAATAAATCTAAAACCTGACGTTTTTTCGCCTCTAAATCGGGTAAAAAAGACAAATCCCACAAGTGACTAAATACCTCGTTCCAAGCATGATAAGGCTTCGATCGAGCGATCGCATCCCCCGCACCAACCAAACTTCCGACCCCCAATTCTTGCGCCTGCAAAAGCAAATTTTCTATCAAGCAAGACTTCCCAATTCCTGCATCCCCACAAATCATAACCACCCCAGAAATACCCGCTTTCAACTGCTCTAATTTATTTCCTAACAACAACCGTTCTTTTTCCCGCCCCACAATCGACTTTTCCGTTTTTCCTGCCATCCACCAAGGCAAATCTTTACGCACATCCCCAAGCGGACAAAATACTTGAACGACTTCTTCTATACCTTTAACTTTAATCGGAGTTAACGATTCAAACTGTATTTTTTCTTTGGCCAACTCAAACGTCCCTTTATCACACAAAATTCCGTCTTTCGCCGCCTGCATCAATCGCGCCGCTAAATTCACAACCGCCCCGATAATCGTGTATTCTCGACGTTGCTCGCTGCCAATTACACCACTATAACAAGTACCAGTCGCGATCCCTATATTCGGTTGCAATCCTAAACTTCTTAAGTTTTCTAATAACGCCATTCCCGCCATCACACAACGCACCGAATCATCCTCATGGGCAAACGGCGGCAAACCAAAACCAATCACCAATGTACTACCTTTATCATCCACCAAAAACTTATTTAACGTCCCCTCATAAACTTGCAAAATATTTTGGATAGCATTAAGTGTAGTTGAAATAAAATCTAAAGCCCCCTCCGCATCATAATCCATCTCAGGCAAATTTAAAAACATCACACTCACTCGTCGCAAATCGCCTAACCAATCAGTTTGACCTACTTTTAAACGCTGCAAAACCCCCAAACTTACATATCTTTCCAGTCGTTCTTGCATCTCATCATAAATCGCGAACTGAGCCGACTCAACTAGATTTAGAAACCTTCTATCCGCAACAGACTTTAAAAGATTAAATCCCTCCAGACGCACCACATTTGAAGCTAATAATTCTCCCACAAACTGGTCTTTGATTAACTCCCAAGCCGTCAGGGACAAACAAGCTTCACCTATACCCGCAGCAGTTTCTGCAAGCGCCACTTGAGCAATAGGTTCCCCCGCCACAAGATACTCCCATCGGCCATTCGTTCCGCCGATGTAAAACTCTTTTAAGTTACCCGCCCCAATACCAATATGCAATCGCAACTGGGCATTGGCTGCTTGATATTCACCCAAATCATTTAAAATCGCCAAAGCACATTGCGCCGCACAATAAGTCGCTAGATCTAAAGACAAACTTTCCGCCGGCCAAATCGCCAACATAGCATCGCCAGCAAACTTAATAATATCTCCTTTATGTGCTATTATTAATTCAATTAATTGACCAAAATAAGCATTTAAATGAGTCGTTAATTCTTCAACTCCAATAGAACCTTTTTGAGCAAGACGTTCAGTAAGAGCAGTAAAACCAGAGATGTCAACAAATAACACTGCTGCCTCAAAAGACCCACTAGCCGGAGAAGCAAGAGGAGTAGGATCTGCAGCAAAACAATTTAAGACACGAATCGGTAAAAAACTGGCAAGGTTTTCAACAAAAGTAGGCATAATTCGTCACACAAAGACTAATAGTACAATTGGCGGTATACTTCAAAGAGTCTAACAAATTACGCACCCTGAAGACAGCAAACATTCCCCATCTATGTATATACGCTCTATTTCTTCAGCCGTTCGTAGCGTAGTTAACGTCTAGGTAGGGCTTGCGGAAAAAACATGAAACCATTATATCAAGTGAAAAGGTTAGGCTTTTTACGCCAAGCTGTTGAACTAATTTATTAACTAATAGAGGCTATTTATCTTCCTGCGATAGTATACGTACTATTAATTAACTCACATCCTCGGATTGCAACCCCTGCTCCAATAACAGGGAATTGATATCAACAAAGATGTAAGTAAATCAGGACTTACGCACTATCAGGCTCAAAACAAACGGTTCCGATTACTTCCCTTGGCTCGTAATGACAGAAATACGTTGTTTTTGCATAATTTCTATAAATGTATTATAAACAGTATTATAATCAAGAGCCTTTGAGGGTTAAGTTTTGTTACTCATTACTTGCCAACCACCTACTTGTTATACCAAACCCGGCTTATTTACCCCATTTATGATGGTTCCCAGAAACTTCGCCCGCTTAAGCTATATCGCAAGCTATGTTAATGGCTGAGGGGAGATCCAACCCGAATTTGGTATTACTCAACTGTTTGACTCAAATTTTTATCACCCAACCACGGCGGTACATTCCATACAAAATTAACCACCAAAATAATACCGCAGTCACGGCAAACGCTAGAGAACCATTCAGCGACCCCGCCCACGGCACAAACCAGTTTTTATAAATCCAAGTGTAAGTGGTTGGAGCATTTGCACCAGTACCGATATGAGTTTTTAAGATAATTCTGGCAACTATACCGGAAGCAACAAACAGGAAAATTGCATTCAATCCCATGATTTCAAACGGCCTCCCCCATTTCCAATCCCGCACTTCAATTGTTTCGTAGCAAGCTGCTAGCAATAGCAAGGCCCAGCCAGCAGTAAAAACTACATAAGAACTTGTCCAAAGTTGTTTGTTGATCGGAAATAACAATCCCCACAAGTGGCCGATTACCACGCAACTGAGGCCGCAGATGGCTAAGTTGATACTGGTGCGGGTTTTGATTGGCTGCACACGCAGCCATTCTCCGGTAAAGTAGCCGATCAGGACTGTTACAACTGCGGGTAAGGTGCTCAACAGTCCTTCTGGATCGAAGGGGCCGCCTTTGTAAAGATGCTGGCTGCCAAGAATTAGCCGATCGACATATCCTGCTAAATTTCCTTCTGGCGTGAGTTCGCCGGCAGTGTACCCCCCTAAAGGCACTACGGTTAATGCAGCCCAATAGCCCAAAAGCACGGCAACCGCGAGCAGTTTTTGATGGCGGGGGGAAAGGTTGAGAATGGCGATCGCACTGATGAAATAAGCTAAGCCGATGCGCTGCAATACTCCCATGATGCGGATTTTACCGAAGTTTTCAAGCGGGGCGCTGTTGAGAAGTACGTCAAGGGCGATCGAAGATGTATTTAGCAGCAATCCTAATATAAATAGAATCGCGGCGCGGCGGGCAATTCGCCAGTAAATATTTGAAGAGAGAAGAAGGAATAAGGAAGAAGGAAGAGGATTTTTGGCGGATTCTGATTTTTCCTTTGTTTGTGTAATTTTTGAGGTTTCTCTACCAGTTTTTGCATAATTTTGAATATATTTAGACAGCGAGAAAGACATCGCGCAGCCAACGATGAACAAGAAAAACGGAAATATTAAGTCTGTCGGGGTGCAGCCGTGCCATTCTGCGTGTTTTAGCGGTGGATACACCTGTTCCCAACTGCCGGGGTTGTTGACTAGAATCATCGAGGCGATCGCAATTCCGCGAAAAACATCAAGGGATTTGAAGCGCATAAATTAAGTTATTTGTTCACTGTTCACTGTTCACTGTTCACTATCTTAGCGGATGCCCATTTCCTAATTCTTTTCCGCCCAATGCCCAATGCCCAATGCCCAATGCCCAATGCCCAATGCCCAATGCCCAATGCCCAATGCCCCATTACCAATTAGCTAAATTTCAATTCCTTCCAGAGTCATAATGACTGCATTCTTCATCAACATCTCGCAGCGTTCTGCATAAAAAGCTGCTGCCTTATCATACTTGTTGATTTGCAAAACGCGCAGAAACATTTGCCTTGCTTGCGCGAATTGCTGCTGGTAGTGAAAAAAAATCCCCTGTTCAAAATAAGTTTGAGTTTGTGCTTTTAGTTCGATCATTGCCGCCGAGTCGCCATCGTAAATTTCAAATACAGCAACAGGTGTTTGTTTGCCTTTGACTTGAACGCGATCGAGAAATCGGCACTTGTAATGTTGAGGATCGTCTATCCGGCAAAGGGTTTGGACGCTAGCTACAATAGCAACTCCATAAAGCTTTGTCAATCCTTCCACGCGGGAAGCTAAATTAACGGCATCAGAAATCACCGTACTTTCCATTCGTTCCGCTTCGCCAATCGTACCTAACATTAAAGTCCCCGTATGCAAACCAATCCCTATCGAAATAGGTTGATAGCCACTGTTTTGCCTGTGTCTGTTATAAATTTTAACTTGCTGCTGCATCTCAATTGCTGCTTGCACAGCATCTTCAGCCCTGTTAGGAAACAAAGCCATAATCCCGTCACCAATATATTTATCTATAAAACCGTTGTACTCGCGGATAACTGGGCCAACTCGGCTTAAGTAAGAGTTAAGAAATTCAAAGTTTTCTCGGGGAGACATACTTTCTGACAGACTTGTAAATGAGCGAATGTCGGCAAACATAATCGTCATTTCTGCTTGTACAGAGTCTCCTAGTCTGGCATCAACGATGCTTTCTCTTTTGAGAAACTTCAAAAATTCACGGGGTACAAAACGGGCTGATGCGGCTGCAATTTTTTCTAATTCGCTTTTGCTGGATTCGATTTGATTGAGCGATCTAAATGCTCTCAGTGCGGTGACTACTGTGGTAAATAGTTTTTTGTTAGTAAGTTCTGTTTTGGTTTTGTAATCATTAATATCGTAGCTGACAATTACTACATCTTCTGGTACTTGCCCGGGCTGTCCAGTGCGTAAAATAATCCGGACTACTTGATTATTTAAAATATCGCGGATGTATTTAACTACTTCCAAGCCTGCTTCGTCTGTTTCCATAACTACATCGAGTAAAATTAAGGCTATGTCGTAGTTATTTTGGATTATTTCTTTAGCTTCTTTTCCTGAGTAAGCGCTGATAAAAGTTATACTTTTCCCTTCAAATTTAAAATCGTTTAACGCTAGTTTAGTAATATTGTGAATTTCTATTTCATCATCTACAATTAATATTTTCCAACTTTCTTCTGGCGGTTTTTCTTCCGCCTCGTCTTCCTCGGCAAATATTAATTCATCGTCGCCCGCCGCGATTAATTCGTCATCGCCTGGAGCCAACAGGTTTTTACTAGCTTCTGACATATATCTTTCTCCTATATAAAACTTATATCCATGTTGGCGGTCTCATAACTAATTGCTCATTTTAGCGGGAAATTCAATCATAAATTTTGTGCCTTTATTTACTTGACTTGTGCAGTTAATTGTGCCTTTTAGTTTTTGAGTAACAAGGTTATAAATAATGTGCAGTCCCAATCCCGTGCCTCCCTGACCTCTTTTGGTGGTAAAAAACGGTTCAAAAATTTTACTTAGATTTTCTGGGTCAATTCCTTTGCCGTTATCGGCATATTCAAATATTAGCCGATCGCCCTCTAGTTTGAAATCAAAAGCCAGAATTCCTTCCTCTTCTCCATCGTAGGCGTGAATTAGGGAATTCAACACCAGATTTGTCACAATTTGACACACTACGCCGGGGTAACTGTCCACTACAATATTTTCATCACACTTAATCTGTATTTTGTGCTTAGTTCTTTTTAGTTTGGCTGTTAAGGATGTCAAAATTTCCTCTAGATAGTTTTTAACATTAAACGTGCGTTTTAACTCGCTCGACTGATCTACAGCTACTTCTTTAAAACTGTGAATCAAGTCGGCTGCCCGCGTGAGGTTAGATAAGATCATATTACTGCTTTGCACGGCGGTATCCAGAAACTTTTCTAACTCGGAACGTTTTATTTGGCCGTTACTGTAAACCTCAAAAAACTTTGTGGCTTTTTCAGCAAGCAGGGAGGCGGCGGTGATGCCGATGCCGATGGGAGTATTGATTTCGTGGGCAACACCTGCAACCAACCCGCCGAGGGCAGCCATTTTTTCCGACTCTACCAGTTTATTTTGAGCCGATTTTAAGTCTTCTAAAGTTTGGGAGAGCTCGGAGGTACGCTGCTGTACTAAATTTTCGAGATTGTGATTGAATTGGTGCAAGTTCTCGTAAAGTTGGGCATTTTCGATGGAGATAGAAATTTGAGAAGACAGCAGTTTTAATATTTCTAACCTGTCTGGTGTAAAAGCGCCTGTAGTCAGGTTGTTTTCTAAATATAGAATGCCAGTGAGTTGGCCTTGATTAATTAACGGAGTGCAAAGAATTGATTTAGGTTGAACGGCCATTATATAGGGTGTGCGAGTAAATTGTCCTTCGCGGGCGGCATCGTTTAAAACTATACTTTCCTGGGTGCGAGCGACGTAATTCACAACTGCAACTGCCAGCAAAGTTACTTCTCGATCGTCGGCTACAAAATCTATCGGAATTGATTGCATGACAGCAACGCGATCGACATCTACAGATCCTGATGCTTCAATCACCCATTGACCCTCTTTTTCTAGTATTAAAAAGCCTCTTTGCGCCCCCGCATTTTCAATAACAATTTTCATCATTTTTGCCAGCAGTTTGTCTAGAACTATTTCGCCGGCTAAGGTTTGCGATGCTTTAACTGCTGTGGTCAAGTCTAGCACGCCTGCACTGTCGTTCGTAGTGGAAGCACTGCTGGTAGATTTGTGAGTTTCAATATTAGTTGAAATCGAGCTTGAAGTTAGCAAGTGCGAGTATTTCGATTCTAAATGCGCTGCTTTGGCTGTTGCTCCCCAGCGCTGATAGCAATAACGCGCTTCTGTCAAGTAAGTTTTAGAATTTTTTTCTCGTCCTATGGATAGATAAAATGCTCCTGCCAATTCTGCTGCTAGTGCTTGGACTTGTATGTATCCGTTTTCTTGGGCTCCTTCAATTGCGCGATCGTAATATTCCATTGCTCTCACAACATTGCCCAAAACGCGCGCTTTTTCTGCCGTAAGTAAGTCGCATTTGTGCTGAAGATTCATAGGCGCCGAAAGCGCTTTTTGTTGGAGTTTTTTCCGGTTACTGACAGCGTAAAAAATATGCTCTTCTTGTTCTTCATTTGTGGCAGATGGATAGGCTGCTAGGCGCGCTAGAGAATCGTAAAACTGGTATTCAGAAACATTAATAAAGCCTGCAACTCCGTCTAAATATACTTCGGCTTGCGCTGCATTTTCTAGCGCTGTAGCGGTATCTCCAAATAAATACGCTAGTATTAATTTTTGCACATAAAAGTGCTGTAATCCCACCCGATCGTTAGCTTTCAACAGCAGCGACAACAATTTTTCTTCGCTGTATGCTTCACCTAATACAAGGTGTGAATTTTCCAATTGTCCCATCAATTTCAAAATAGTTTGCCGATATATTTGATTCCAAGTCAATACAGTTTCTTGCTTGAGTTGAAACAGCAAATGGTTGTAACTTACCATTCTCCGTTCCAGTTGTGGCAATTCTTGACCGATGAAATACAAAGACTGACAAATATTTACCGCTGCATATCCAACACATTCTAAATCCCCATTTTGTAGCGCGCTTTGATAGGCGTCCTCTAATAGCGGCAAAGAGTCTTTAACGTGATGCTTGCCGTTCATCAAAATGAATGCTACTAAATTAAGCGTTTTGCTTTTGAATTCTAACGCATTTAATCTATCGCTCAAATTTAAAGCTAATTGACCAAAGCGATCGCCAGACTCAATATCTCTAACTATTCCTTTTAAAATTGCTCCGTAATTAGCATAACCGAAGGCAGAAAAAGTAGAGTTTCCGTAATTAATAGATAAATTCACTTGCTCGCACACAATTAGCGGCAGCAGCACAGGTTCAACTATAAATGTAGCTGAAAACATACTGGAAAGCACGCGCATCGTTGCTAACTTGTGCGGATTTGTCATAATCGGCAAGTTAATTAAATCTTCTATTGTCTTTCCGGTTAAATAAGCTGCGGTTTTAGCCAGTGCTTGCTGAATGTGGAGGGGAATCGGCGATTCGGGAAAGTTTATCCCTAACATTGTTAGTGCTTCGCGACCAATTTTTACCGATTCTTGGAGTTTGGTTTGCATCGCACAAGCTATGATTCTGATTTCAAACACTTTGATTTTGTCTAGTTCATTTTTTGCGTGTTGCAGGACAACTCTCGCCCATTTTTCCATTGGCTCAAAGTGGGTATTGAGGTAAGCAGCTTCTGCTGCTGACTCGTAGAGTGCAAGTGTGAAGTCGTAGTCAGTTTGCCAACTTTCCGGGGGCAGCAGTTCAATACCTGCGGTTAAATATTTCAGGGCAAGTTCGTAAGCTGCACTTGCTTTTGCTTTGCGGCCTGCAATTAAATTTAATTGGCATAATTGAAATTGTTCTAACTGGCTGCTGATGATTTGTTTGGCATAATTTAGTTGGTTTACGGTATCAAAAATATGCTCTTCTAATTGCTCTGGCGGTGCGTTTTGCAGCAGAACTTTGCCTATTTTGAGATGAATCTCTTGTTTATGAGAATAGGATATTAAAGCATAAGCTGCTTGCTGCACTCGCTCGTGCAAAAATTTGTAAGTTGCGCTAGGAATATCAGCCACTGGTAGCGACAATTCATCCGTAAACTCTCTAGATATTGTGTCTGTTACTTCTGTATTTACTGCTAGTGCGATCGGAATTTTGTAGGCGTTATTCACGAGCAAGATTAGGCCGGAATGAATTGCCTCACCGAGGTCTGTTGCTGCCGACGCCAGAGGTTTTTCGGCGATTGTCGAGAGAGTTATTAAATCAAATTTGTTTCCGATACAAGCGGCTAATTTAAGCAGTTCCTGGGTATTCTCTGAAAGTTTCTGAATGTTATCTATCATTAATTCGACAACATTGTCAGTTATTGCCATTTCTTGTATTTGTTCGATATCCCACTGCCACTCGCCTGTGAGATCGCCTTTTTTCACAATTTGATCAGAGATTGGTTGCGCTAAGCCCGACAGGTTAGACTCAGCTAGCTCGACCCAATTATTAGAGGGTGAAAGTTTAAATTTAATTAAGTTTTTTGAGTAAAGAAATTTTATAAGTTGAGTTAAAAAGAATGGATTTCCAGCGGTTTTTCGCAAAAGCAATTCTGCTAAACTTAGGGATTTTTCTGGGGCGCAGTTCAAAGTATCGGCAACGAATTGGTTGACGCTGCTTATATCTAAAGGCGGAAGGGCGATCGCCCTTACAGTGCCGCCTGCTTTTTTAATTGCTGAGGCGGTCAGCATTAGAGGATGATTTGGATCTACTTCTTGCTCTCTATAAGCTCCAATTATTAATAAATATTGAGTTTCCAGGTCAGTTGCTAGCAGTTCTATTAACTTGAGAGAGGCTGAATCGACCCACTGCAAGTCGTCCAGAAAAATTACTAGGGGGTGTTCTTTTTTAGCAAAAACGCGGATGAAGTTTTGAAATACTAAATTAAAGCGATTTTGAGATTCATTGGCTCCTAAATCTGGGACGGGGGGCTGCGGCCCCACAATCAGTTCTAATTCGGGAATAGCTTCAATAATTACTTGGCAGTTACCGCCGAGTGCTTTTAAAATTTTTTCTTTCCAAACATGGATTTCTGCGGCATTTTCGGTGAAAATTTGTCGCAACAAATCTTGAAAAGCTTGGAGCAAAAAAGCGTAGGGAATATCGCGCTTAAATTGCTCAAATTTGCTGTCAATAAAATACCCGTTTTCCAGCCGAATCGGCTTGTAGACTTCATATAATAACGACGATTTGCCCACACCTGCACCACCAGAAATGAGCACAATTTCTGTATTGCCTCGCCTCATCCGCTGGAAGATACTGAGAAGCATATTAACTTCTGCTTCTCGCCCGTAAAATTTTTGCGAAATTTGCAGGTGACTCGACTGATCTTGCTCGCCGAGGGTTATGTGAGAAATTTCGCCTGTTGTTTGCAGTTGATCGAGACAATTTTCCAAGTCGTACAAAAGTCCGAAAGCACTTTGATACCTGTCTTCGGCTGTTTTTGCTAAGAGTTTTATGACGATATCGGAAACGACTTGAGGAATCTCCTTGGTTCCTACTTGATTGATTCTGCCTTCGAGGCTTCTGCTTTCTACTTTTTGCTTTCTGTTTTCACAAGGAGAAACTGGCGTTTTGGCAATATGGCAGTGTACTAATTCCATGGGATCGATCGCATGAAAAGGCAATTCGCCACACAGCATTTCATAAAAGGTGACGCCTAAAGAATAAAAATCGGTGCGGTAGTCGATCGCCCGATTCATGCGTCCCGTTTGTTCAGGAGACATATAAGCGAGAGTGCCTTCGAGTAAATGGGGATCGCTGGGGGCGGGGTTTTCGCCCGGTAGCAGGGAGGCGATCGCAAAATCAGCAATTTTGACATCTCCTGTCTCGATATTGACAATAATATTGCTGGGTTTAATATCTTTGTGGATAATGTGGTGTTCGTGAAGTTGACCAATAGTTTCTGCTAGTTTGATGGCAATATGCAGAAATTGTTGTAACTCTAGCTGGTTGTTGCTGAGAAAGTCTTTTAGGGAAATCCCACCAAAATCTTCTAAAACTAAAACAGGAAAGTGATTGTATGTTTCTATTTTGTAAAGCTTGACTATTCCGGGCAAACTCAAATTTTTAAGAATTTCGGATTCGTGCAGGAGTTGGGATATTTGCGCTGGGGTAGGGTATGTCGGGGTGAGAGTTTTGAGGATAACGGGTTTTTGTTCCTCAAGCTGCATCCCTCGATAAATAACTGTGTGAGGGTTTGTATAAAGTTCTTTGTCAATGCGGTATCCAGGGATATAAATCATGATATTTGGGGGGAATTTGAAATATCTGGTTATACAATTTTAAATGTTAGATTGGGCATGATTTATGCCATAAGGTTTTGAATTCGACATACAGTTACATTCTTTTTTCCCACAAGTATTATTAAGTAAGTGGAAATACACATCGCCGATCGAATGTGGTTTTTACGGCAGTAAACTGGCTACTATTATATAGCTGAGCTAAATCCATCCCTAAAGGGCCCCCCTAGATACTTTTTTTGTCGCTTATTTACTTATCTATATTTTAGTCTTCAAAAAATCAGAAGTCGCACTTTGCTATCCCGCCAGTGCCAAAATAAATGGGTGCTTGCAAATCAACAGCTAAAATCTAAAAAAATCATGCAGAATATAACTGCCTCAAATCCAGCTAATGCGACCGATCGCGCTTTTGGCACCGCAGACATTCAATTGCTGGTAGTGGATATAGACGGCACGATCGCAGGTTTGTCAAATACCATCCGAGAACCAGTCAAGCAGGCAATTTTGGCTGCCGAGTCGCGGGGAGTGAAAGTGGCCGTCGCTACGGGCAGGATGTACCGCTCAGCTTTGCGTTTTCACCGCGACATCGGCTCAACATTGCCACTGATTTGCTACCAGGGCGCATGGATTCAAGATCACGCTACTCAAAAACGGCTGCGGCACTTGCCGCTGTCGAAACAAACTGCTCTGCAACTGTTAGACCATTTTGAAGAACCGCATTTGCGACCGCTTCTTTCGATCCATTTCTACATTGAGGATCAACTTTACGTGCCGGAAATTACCGCAGCTACCCGAATTTATGCCGAACGATCGGGCATTGAACCAATAGTGATTAAAGATTTGCGGCGAGATCTTCCGGGGGAACCGACGAAAGTTTTGGCATTGTGCGAGAATCCGGGGGTACTCGACGGCTTGCTCAGCAGTATGCGGCAGCGCTACACGCCTGCGGAGCTTTATTTGACTCGATCGGTTGCTACTTTTTTTGAAGCTACGCATCCTTTGGCGAATAAGGGAGATGCGGTGCAGTATTTAGCGGAGGAACTTTTGGGTTTGCAGGCGGCGAACGTGATGGCGATCGGTGACAATTTTAATGATGTGGAAATGATTGCCTACGCTGGCGTGGGCGTGGCGATGGGCAATGCTCCTGAGGGCGTGAAGGCTACTGCTGATTGGGTGGCGCCGGATGTGGAGGAAGATGGGGTGGCGGCTGCGATCGAACAATTTGTTTTGGGCGATCGTTGATATTTATAGCACCAATACCGCAGGGGCGGGTTTAGCGACATTTGGAAAAAATGTATATCAACTCGCCCCGACCCAGCGACACTTTATTATTATATAACTGTCTAGTTTTGAGTTCTATGCAATCAAGTTTTGAGTATAAAAAAAATCCACAATTTCTGATTTTTTGAGATTAAGTCAAGTCAATTACTTTGTTTGCAATATCCGAATATTTATTTAACGAACCGCGAAGAAGCTAAGAACGCACAGGAAGAAATGAAGAAGGCGGGGCGGGCTTACGGATCTTCTGGATGTGAATTTATAGATAATTTCAAATTCTTAAAAATGGGTTCCAACAGAAAGAGCACCGACGACTGGCCGTGTTTCGTCTCGGTGCTCTTACTGGTTCGCTCCTCACACGTCCATCAATATAGCTGACTCAGTAAATTGTGTCAATACTTTTTACAAAAATTGTTTTTTGAGTCGGCTGCGACCGGGGTGCCGGTGCGGTGGCTCGGGGCTGAACCTTATGTAATGCAGCGGTTTTGGTCGATCGCCGTAGGGTCGCCTCGATCGGAAAAATTTTAGTTCACTTCCAGCAGCCAGTCCAAAATCAGAGCGTTGACTTCACTCGGCCGCTCGTCGTGGGGACAGTGACCTGTGTTGGGAATGGAAACAAATTTCACTGGTTTATCGTTGGCGGCCAATTGTTGATAAATCTGGCTGCCGGCGATTGGCGTCCAGGGGTCGTCTGCGCCCCAAAGTACCAATAACGGACGATCGACTTTGGGCAGCAGTTCAGAGGGTTGAGGGCCTGGAGGGGCTGTGAGAATCGAGGCAAACACTTGTTGAGCTCCGGGCTCGCAGGAGGGGGCGTGGAGGAGTTCTACGAGTTCGTCGGTGATGGCTTCGCGGTTCCCGTAGACTTGGCGCAGGGTGTTGCGGATGCGGTGTTTTTGGCGGATGTTGTTGAATACAAAGGGGCCGATTAGGGGCGATCGAACTAATTTAGTAAAAGTCCCCATCACTACTCGCAGCGGGAAATTTAGTTCGTCCGGTCGGTGGTTGAGCCCGCCGGCACAATTGATTAAGACTGCACCTGCTGATATTTCTGGATGGTTGGCGACTACCATCAAACTCAGCAAAGCGCCGATCGAATTCCCGACAAATACCGCCGGTTCCTGTACCAGATCCGCCCAGAAATCTCTCAGCAATTCTTCCCACAATTCCAGAGTGTAATCTAGGGCTGGTTTGGCAGAAGCACCGAATCCCAGCAAGTCCAGAGCAAATACGCGATAGCCGCCGGCCGCTAGTGGGGGGATATTTTGCCGCCAATGTCCGATCGAAGCGCCAAATCCGTGAATCAAGATCAGAGGGCGGCCGGTTCCTTGGACGGTATATTGGATTTTGTGACCTTTCCAAGTCCAAATTAGCTTTTCAAAAGTCGTTGCAGATACTAATTGTTGTGCAGTCACGGCTATTATGTAAAGTTTCGTTAACTACTTTCATCATAGCAGAAGTCAGTAGTCAGTAGTCATGAATTATTGATTATTGGTTATTGGTTATTCGTTATTGGTTATTGGTTATTCGTTATTTGTTGTAATACTCCATGCCCAATGCCCAATGCCCAATGCCCAATGCCCAATGCCCATTTTTACTTTTTTTGTAGCAACCAATAAGTCATCATATCCCCCTTACCTTTTACCGGAATCACGCCTCGCCTCTCAAACAAATACTTATCTTTCAAAAGCTCATAAGTCACATCAGTAACTTGAATGCTGCCTGCAAAACCCGTAGCTTCCATCCTCGCCGCTACATTCACCGTATCTCCCCACAAATCATAAGTAAACTTGCTCACACCAATTACTCCCGCAACCACCGGCCCGGAATTGATACCGACGCGAATTGCCAGTTTTTCCCCTGTCTCGGCGCACAACTTTGCTATTTTTGCCTGCATTCCCAGGGCCATTTGGGCGATCGCCTCGGCGTGATCTTGTCTCGGCGTAGGCAAACCCCCGACTACCATGTAAGCATCGCCAATAGTCTTAATTTTCTCTACACCGTACTTTTCAGCTAACTGGTCGAAGTGGGAAAAAATTACGTTTAAGCGCTTTACTAACTCGGTGGGAGACATTCTAGCAGACAACTCAGTAAAGCCAACAATATCAGCAAATAAAACACTTACTTGGGCAAAACTATCAGCGATCGTGCTTTGCTCGGCCTTCAAGCGTTCTGCGATTGGTTTGGGTAAAATATTTAACAGCAACTTCTCGCTTTGTTCTTGTTGAACTTTTAGCGCTTCTTGTGCTAATTTGCGCTCTGTAATGTCAGAAACAGTACCCTCATAGTAGAGCAGCTCACCTTTTGAATCTCGAACAGCCCGAACATTTTCTGACACCCAAATCCGGCGCCCGTCTTTGCGACATACCATAGATTCAAACCCCGAAACGGCATTTTCAGCATCCATAGCAGCCACAAATTCGAGGCGGCGTTCCGGGTCTACGTACAGTTGCTGAGCAATATTTTTAATGTCGGACATCAGTTCTTCTGGGGATGCGTAACCGTACAATTTTGCCAAAGCTGGATTAGCGCTGAGATAGCCTCCTGAAGGCGTGCTTTGAAAAATGCCTTCCATCGCATTTTCTACAATACTGTGATATTTTTCTTGAGCAATACGCAGCAATTCTTCTGCTTGTTTGCGATGAATTAAAGAACCTAATTGAGTGCCGACTGCATTAAAAACGTCTATAAATCGCGCGTCTTTCCGACAAGACGAAATTTTAAAGAAAACTAGCACTGCCAATACTTCATCGCCTACCAAAATCGGTACGCCAAAACCAGCTTTGAATCCAAGTTCTAGTGCTATCTGACTGCGGAGAAAATGGGGGTAGCCCCGGGAAATATCTTCTACCCATTCCGGTTGCTTGGATTCCCAAACTCGTCCGGGTAGCCCTATATTCATAGCAAATGTCAGTTTTTCGCTTTGCCTGCGGAACGATTCCATCCTCGGGTTGCTCGCATACCAGCCGCGGGCAGATTGCAGCACAGTTCCTTCTGCATCCGGAATCCAAGCTTCTCCTACATCCCATCCGATTGTTTCGCCAACATGGTGCAGAATTACTTCTAAAGCTGAATGAAAGTCTACAGCTTCGCCGATCGCCCGCGTAGTTTCCAGCAAAAACCGGATTGATTCTTCAGCCCGCTGCCGTTCTGCGATTTCTTCCTGCAATCTAGAATTGCGATCGTGCAGTTCCCTAGCTTGCAGTTGCAGTTTGGATTGCAGCGAACGAAGGGAAAGTTGGTTTTGGACGCGGGCTAAAACTTCTTCTACTTGAAACGGTTTAGTAATATAATCTACTCCTCCTACTTGAAAAGCTTTAACTTTTTCCAGCACGTCATCTAGGGCACTAATAAAAATTACTGGAATATCTTTAGTTTTTTCGCTTAACTTTAACTGCTCACAAACTTCATACCCGTTCATTTGCGGCATATTAATATCTAGTAAAATTAGATCGGGAGGAGATATTTGTGCCCCTTGCAAAGCCAAGTGTCCATTAATAGCCTTCCTGACATGATACCCGTGAGATGTCAGCATAGTGGATAAAAGTCGCAAATTATCCGGCATATCGTCAACGATCAGAATGTCTTTAGGAGTCGCTGGTAATGGATGGTCGTTCATCATAATATAATTGAGTTAAATCGATAATGATATCTATCCGAAAATTATCGACTAAATCTGTTAAAGCGTTAGCGAGATTTGCCTCAGTTTCGGGAACTTCCTTGATCAGTTCGAGGATGCGGTTGTCGTCAACACAAAGTGCTGCTCGGTGCAACTCGACCACCCAGTCTGTGGGCATTACACTCAAATCCTCGGTGGTCAAACTTTTAAGCAGCGTCGGTGTTGAAAAAGAAGTAGATAAGTTTTCTTTCTCATAAATATAACGCAGGTTGAGGTGATGCGCTATCTTTTCAAAGAGTACCTCTTCCCGAAACGGTTTACAGATCAAATCGTTACAACCAGCAGACAAAATTATTTGCCGCTGCTCGTCAAAAGCACTAGCCGTCAAGGCAATAATTATTGTTTCTTTACCTTCGAGAGTTTTCTTAATCTCTCTTGTCGCTTCATACCCATCCATCACGGGCATCAGCATATCCATTAATATCAAGTGCGGCTTCCAAGTTGAATGCAAAGCAATTGCTTCTTGACCGTTAGTTGCTTCCCGGACTTCAAATCCCAGAGGTATCAGCAGCTTAAGCAGCAGTTGGCGATTTTCCGCTACATCTTCAACTATTAATATCCGATAAATGTCTTGTCCAGTTTCTAAACCAATAACTTGTTTAATCGGCGGTTTTTCTTGTTCATCACTTTCTGTTACTAAGTTAACCCAGATGTTAAAGCTGAAAGTTGTGCCTTGACCGAGTTGACTTTTAACAGCAATATCACCTCCCATAATTCGGACAAACTGTTGGCTGATAGGCAATCCCAGACCAGTTCCCTGCATGGATTTTCGACCAGTTTCGGTTTGTACAAAGGGCTTAAATAATGTAGAAAGTTCCAAGGAAGAAATGCCGGGACCAGTGTCTGCTATTTCAAAATACAATTGGGATTTGTTTTCTTCTGTGGGGTCTTTTTCAGCTTGGCTGCTGACGCGCAAAGTAACGGTTCCTTGCTGAGTAAATTTAATCGCATTGCCGACCAGGTTAATTAAAACTTGCCGCAATTTAGCTTCGTCTGTTTGAATGTACTGCGGCAAATCCTCGGCATTTTCAAAGATGAGGTGCAAACCTTTGGAGTTGGCTTTTAGTTGCAGCATTTCTTTGAGACTGTTGAGAAGGTTGTAGAGATTGAAGCGGCTGGGATTGATGGTAATTTGGCCTGCTTCTATTTTGGACATTGACAAAACATCATTGATGAGTTCTAGCAAATGTTCGCCACTGCGGTTAATAATTTCTATGTATTCTTTTTGTTCTTCCGTGATAGAACTGTTGCGGGCCATGACTTGGGAAAAACCGAGAATGGCGTTGAGAGGTGTGCGGAGTTCGTGGCTCATGGAAGCTAGAAATTGGCTTTTGGCGCGGTTGGCAACTTCGGCGTTTTCTTTGGATTTAATCAGTTCCATGGACTGCCTTTGAGTGCGGGCGAGCAATTCCGCTTGCTGTAATGCTACTCCTAGCTGAGTACCTACATCAACTGCCACGTTGATTTCAGCTTCACTCCACTGGCGGGGAGCAGAATTTTGATAGGATGCTAGTAATCCCCAGAGCTTTTTGCCAGAGAAAATTGGTACAATAATGTAGGATTTAGCTTGAAATTTTTCTAGCAATTGGATGTAACAATTATCGAAACCTTGCTTGTAAATATCTGGGACACAAAGGTAAGTTTTACCTCGGCTGTAGGCTCCGCCTTGGGTTTGTTGCAAATAGCTATCGTGGACTTCTGGTGAGACACTATCCAATTTTTGGACAAGGCAAAGTTCGCTGTCTAAAGCGCCTTCAGTAAGGTTAGAATCGGTCTCCTGTGCTTGGATGAAAGAAACCCACTTGCGATCTAGGGATTCGGCTACAAATTCGCCACTCCAGTCTGGATTGAAACGGTAAATAGCGACTCGATCGCACTTCATGGTTTGGCGCAATTCTCGGGTTGTGGCGTGAAAAATTTCTCGGATATCTAAAGTTTGCCGCATTCTTTCAATGATGCGGGCGATCGCTCTTTGTCGTAAAGCACTTTCTTGCAGTTCGGTTTCTGCTTGCTTGCGTTCGGTAATATCTACAGCCATTAAAGCAATGCCGATCGCTGTACCGTTATCGTCAATTAGCTGAGTATTGTACCACTCGCAGATGATAATTCTGCCGTCTTTGGTCAGATTTTCGGAAGTGCCGCTGGATTTGGCATTCAATTCGTGATTGAAAATCTCAGATAATTGCGGGTGGTAGCTTTCAGGTACGATCAAATCGGAGGCGACTCGACCAATCGCTTCTTGCTCACTGTAGCCAAAAATAGCCACGGCTGCGGGATTCCAAGTGATAATTTCTAAATTGAGGTTTAACTCGATAACTGCGATAGGCGTTTGCTGCAATAAAAATGAGATTCTTTGTTGGGACGCTAGCAGTTTTTCTTGGGCTAATTTGCGGTCTGTGATGTCATTAGCAGTGCCGAGAATTTGTTTGGGTTTACCATCGGCTGTTCGGAGAAATACTGTATCCCAACTGTGCATCCACCGCCATTCACCGTTTTTGTGTTTCATGCGGTATTGACATTCAATGACATCACCGTCTTTGGCTTGATCTACTTTTTGGATGCTTTCAAAAAAGTTTGGCAAATCGTCGCAGTGGATCAGCATTGGCATCATTGCTGTACCCATATCTTGTATTTCTTGGGTGGTGTACCCGAGCATGGTCGAAATTTGTCGGTTGGTATAAACATTCCGCTGTTCAATTACATCGTAAACGTACAATAGGTTGGGATTGGAATCAGCGATCGCTTGAATGAAGTGCTGGCTCTCTCTGAGTGCGGATTCTGTTTGTTTGCGAACGCTAATATCTCGCGCCACGATAATCACTGAATCTGGAGTCAGCGGAGAAACTTTAGCATCGAGGCAAACGTCGCGCTCTCCGACTTTAAAGCTATATTCAACATTGATGGTTTGCTTCGTTTTTAGAGCTTGTTGGATGGCATTTAATACTAAATCTGCTATAGGTTGGGGCAAGACTTCGTGGGCGGTTTTATTAATCATTTCGCTTGGAGGTTTCACCAAATTTGTTGATGCGGTAGGGGCGATTTTGATGCAGCGGCCTTCTGCATCTCTCACTAAAACTGTGTCAGTCATGGCGGCAAAAATCGCCCGCAATTCTGTTTCAGATTCTTGCAAAGCTTGCTCGGCGCGGACGCGGGTGCGAATTTCTGCTTGCAGCACTTTATTTTGCCGATCGAGCTGCTCAAGCCGGTTTTTTTCTCGATCGAGCAGTTTAGCTTGAGCGATAGCGAGCCCTACTTGAGCCGCCACAGCTTCTAATAAGTCGATTTCCTCGGAAGTCCATTCCCGGTAACGATCGCACTGGTGCAAGCCGATAGCGCCGTTTGCCCTGCCTTGGTAGGAAGTGCGAATTGCCAGCATCGATTTCAACCCAAGCTTGTGGCAAATCGGTTGAACAGCTTGCAACAGAGGGTCTGAATAAACATTGTGGGAGGCGATCGCCTGATCTTGTATCATCATTTGTACGACGTGAGGATTGCCCCAAATTGGAACGGGTACGTTCCGAAGAGATTCGTACCCGGGTTCGAGATACTCGGCCGCCAGAGGAATATCGACTTGGGGGGTAGTAACGTAACTATGAATCAAACAGCGATTGGCGCAGAATGCCAGACCGATTTGAGTTGCAGCTATTTGAAATATTTGTTCGGGCTGCAAGCTTGAGCGAATTTCTTGAGTTATTTTTGCAATTAGCAATTCTCGCTGAACTTGCCGTTCTAAAGCAGCTTTAGCTCCTGCCATTTCTATTTCTGCGTGCTTGCGCTCGCTGATATCAAAAAGTACGCCATACCAAACAATATCGCCATTATCGCGCATTTCGGGTCGAGAATTAGATTGCAGCCATTTGAGTTTACCCGACGGTGTAATAATCCGCCATTCAAAGGCAAAAGGTTCTAAATTTTGGGCGCTAGTAGCAATTTTTTTTATTAGATATTCTTGGTCATCGGGATGATTTTGATAGAAGCAAAACTCGGGATTTCTTAATATTTCTTCACTCTCTAATTCGTAAATTTCCCGACAAGCATAACTAATATATTCAAACTTGAAACTTCCATCGGGCTGCTTTATAAATTGATAAATAACTCCCGGTATATTGACTGCCAATTTCTGCAACCGTGCTTTGCTTTCCCGGAGTGATTGTTCTGTTCGCTTGCGAAATTCTACCTCTTGTTGCAGTTGGGCATTCTGCTGTTTTAATTGTTTTGATAGCTGTTGTATAGTCAATTGACTTTCAATCCGCACTAAAATTTCTTCCACTTGAAAAGGCTTAGTAATGTAGTCAACACCGCCGACTTCAAAAGCTTTGACTTTGTGAAAAGTTTCCTCAAAAACACTCAAAAAAATAACCGGAATTTCCCTCGTTTTCTCGTTGGATTTCAGTCTGGCACAGACTTCATATCCGTTCATTTTGGGCATGGCAATATCTAGCAAAATCAAGTCGGGGAGAACGGTTAAATTAGCATTAACCGCCATTTCTCCAGAAATAGCCCGCTGAACTTTATACCCTTCCTTCGTTAATATGTTTGATATAAACCGCAGGTTGTGGGGCTGATCATCAATAATTAAAATGTGAATATTTTCTTTGTCAAATATCATTTTTTGTCGGTTCATTGTGAATTTTTTAGTGCTAGAAGCAGATTTATGATTTAATAAATTTAGCGATTCCTTCCGATCATCATTATTTATTAAAAGTTTTCAAACTCAGCCAATAGAACATTAACTTTAGATATTAGCCATCAACTAACGCACCTTCTATTTTTTAAACTTATTGGTTGCTTGTCTTAAGTTTTCACTCAAATTAACCGTACTTAACCACATTTTATTGTCAAAACAAATCGCCTTATTTACTGGAGAAACTAAGTCTGCCGAAAAACAATCATCCCTTGGGCACTCCAGACCAAAGCAAGCGGTTTTTTTAACTTTCTTCAAGGGCTATGACAAAGTATTTTCGTTCAACCCGGTTGATGCGCCCAGGACTGTTTTTTGCTTGACTTTAGCATTAAAAGTCCCAGGAGGATAAGGCAAGTTTCTGGACCTTCTGCTGCCACATTCAAAGGGTTTTAGGAGAGATAAACACCTGGACATACCGCGACGGGAAGAAACCGTTTTTTTTTACTCTTTTCGCTGCAACAAAGTATGGCTGTGAAAAACCTCGGTTTTGACCCACCCGCCCCTCAGTCTTAAGATATTTATAGGTGACTCAGAGAATATAGCAATCAACCCCGCACCCAAAGCCTACCATATAAACTATTTTCTTGGTCTTTTCTATGCCAACAATTCCTTAAGTTTAGCAATATTTTCACTGCTCAAGTAAATTTTAATTTCTAGTTCTTGGTCAGATTCCCACAGCAGCAGCAGATTATCTTCGCCCAAGGCGATTTCGGGATTGTTTAATTCAAGTGTTTGATATTTAACTTCTGGAATTCCTACGCGAATTACCAGTTCCGCTTCCAACTGAGGATAGATGTACAATTGCTGTTGCAAGTTGTCAAGTTCTAATTTGTCAACAGTGTTGTTACGTTGGACAGGAGAATCGGGTTTGTACCAATAGAGAGTTTCCTCCCGAATTTCAGGATTGACTATCACAAATGTTTCGTCAAAACGCTGGGGGTGCCAGTGAATTTCGCTCAAACCGCCGATTTGCGGAATCAGTCGCTGTACCCAGCTAATTTCTTTGCCGTTGAGGTTTGTCCACCATTGACTAATATTATCGAGATTGTCAGCATTTTCGGGGTCGGTGCTGCCGGACTGCCAGACTGTTTTTAGTTGTTGCATATACAGGTTCTCCAGCGAATTTAGATTTGAGATTGCAGGCTTTCAATTGGAGATTCATTCGTTATACAATAATTTTAATGGACTTACCAATTATTTACCACGAAGATTACGTTGCACCTCTGCCACCGGAGCACCGCTTCCCGATGGCCAAGTTTCGGATGCTTTACCAGATGCTGCTCGCGGACGGGGTAGCAGATAAATCGCAATTTCACGCTCCCGAACTTCCCCCTCAAGAATGGATTGAATTAGTCCACGACCACTCCTATGTTCAAGCTTACTGCAACGGGACGCTCGATAACAAAGCTCAGCGGCGAATTGGTCTGCCTTGGAGTCGGGCTCTGGCTAATCGCACTTGCACTGCGGTTGCAGGAACTGTACTAACTGCAAAGCTAGCTTTAGACTACGGTTTGGCTTGCAATACTGCGGGCGGAACTCATCACGCCTTCCCGGCTTTTGGGTCTGGTTTTTGTATTTTTAATGATTTGGCGATCGCCTCTCGCGTATTGCAAAAAAATGGTTTAGTTCGCAAAGTTTTAATTGTCGATTTAGATGTCCACCAAGGAGACGGAACCGCTGTAATATTCCAAGATGACAGTAGCGTTTTTACTTTCTCGATGCACTGCGAAGTCAATTTTCCCGGCACTAAACAAAAGGGCGATTTAGATGTACCTTTGCCTGTGGGTATGGAGGACGACGAATATTTACAAACATTGGATAAATTTTTACCAGATTTGCTGTCAAATGTCAAGCCAGATTTAGTTTTGTACGATGCTGGAGTAGACCCTCATCACGCTGACAAACTGGGAAAATTAGCTTTAACTGATACGGGGTTATTTCGCCGGGAAATGCAAGTTTTGACCGCCTGTTTGGCTGGCGGCTATCCCGTTGCCTGCGTGATTGGCGGGGGCTATTCCGATGACGCTAAGGGGTTAGTTTACCGGCATTCACTGCTGCACCGAGCCGCCAGTCAAGCCTACAGGCAGTATCGACTTTGATGCAGAGCGGCGATACTTCGGAAATACGGCCGAAAAAACAGTCTCCCTCACCGAAACAAATAAAAATACTATTAGCGATCGCTCCAGCTTGCCAGATGGGTACAACTTGAGCTAAAAAGTTGTTAAACAAACAACGGTACTTATGTCGAAGGCCAGCGAGTCCAATCACCCCTATCCACTGCTGGTTGTCATTGTTAACTACCGAACCTCTAGTTTGACAATTGACTGCTTGCGCTCTCTAGTTAGCGAAGTTCAATCGCTGCCTGGTATGCGAGTTGTAGTTGGCGACAATGCTTCAGGCGATCGCTCCGTCGAAGAAATTAGTAGTGCGATCGCCTCAGAAGGCTGGAATGAATGGGCATCCTTCGTTCCCCTAGACCGCAACGGCGGATTTGCCTTCGGCAACAACGCCCTGATCCGTCCCGCCCTCCAATCCACCAATCCCCCCCCTTACTTCCTGCTGCTCAACCCAGACACCATTGTTCGCCCCGGTGCCTTAAAAGCCCTCGTCGATTTCATGGACTCCCACCCCGAAGCCGGCATCGCAGGCAGCCGCTTGGAAGACCCCGACGGCACGCCCCAGGAGTCAGCTTTTCGGTTTCACAACATCTTGACGGAACTCGATTTTGGTTGGCGGACAGGCTTTATATCCAAGTTATTAGCCAACTGGGCCGCAGCGCCTCCCATTTCCCAAGAAACCTGTCAAACTGATTGGGTAGCTGGAGCCAGCATGATCGTCCGTCGCGAAGTATTTGAAAAAATTGGCTTGATGGATGAAGCTTATTTCATGTACTGCGAAGAAATGGACTTTTGTCTGCAAGCGAACAAAGCTGGCTGGAGTTGCTGGTACGTACCTGAAAGTCGCGTTGTGCACTTAGTCGGGCAAAGCTCAGGCGTCACTGACACCAAAAAGCCCGCCAAGCGGCTGCCTACCTATTGGTTTGATTCCCGGCGTAGGTACTTTGTCAAAAACTACGGCTTGGTTTACACAGCATTAACTGATATATCCTGGGCTTCGGGTTTTGCAGCCTGGAGGGTGCGCCGCGTACTTCAAGGCAAACCCGATGGCGATCCACCACAATTACTGAGGGATTTTGTATTCAATAGTGTATTTTTTAAGGGGGGTAAGATTGAAAAATCCAAAAACTTTTAAAGGAAGTTGGTAAATCGGTCAAAGCCAACTAAACGAGGTTAACCTAGGCAAGCAAAATATTTTATGATGCAGCCGAGAAATTAGTAGTCTCGGTCGAAAAAACCGGATTGCTCCTTCCTCAAAAACCTGATAGACCCATTAATATCGTCGGGATCTAGCAAGAGAGTAAACAATAAATAGTGTGAATTAGAGCTTATGGTAACTGAGCAAAACTTAATCACCAGTGAAAATCAAGTAGAAGACCCCGGCCTGGGACTGTGGCAGCAAATTAAAGAAGACTGGATTGCTCATGGTCGAGATTGGACAAAACCGGGATTTCGCGCCGTAGCAGTGCAGCGTTTTGGCGTCTGGAGAATGCAGGTAGAACCGAAATTACTGCGAGCTCCTTTGAGCATTATTTATCGAGCACTCTACCGAAAAGTCCGCAATAGTTACGGGATAGACTTGCCTTACACTGTGAAGCTCGGTCGTCGCGTGGTGATTGAACATCAAAACGCTATTATTATTCACGGATATTGTACGATCGGTGACGACTGCATTATCCGGCAAGGTGTAACGTTGGGAAACCGCTATTTGGACAAACCGCTAGAATCCCCTCAATTGGGCGATCGGGTTAACGTCGGCGCTGGTGCAAAAATCCTCGGAAAAGTAAACTTGGGAGACGACGTAAATATCGGTGCCAATGCTGTAGTTTTATCAGACATTCCAGCCGGTCAAACTGCTGTTGGTATTCCTGCCAAGATTCTTCAATCTAGGAAAAACCAGGAAAATGCTTAGATCAAGATTGCAAAAAATTATCCGCCATCTTGCCATGCGTTATGGCAAGTTCCGTGCCCTTTACGTCCAATTATGTAACCTCTGTGCCAAAGAATACACAGAATTTCTCCGCCCCCACGGCAACTTGTACGCGATCGGCGAAAATTGCAGCATCTGGCCCAATACCGTCTTTGGAGAGCCCGCCTACGTCTGCATCGGCAACAATTTTCACTTCTCATATGGTACCCTCCTGGGCCACGATGGCTCGATCGCCATGCTGGACCAGGCTTACAACGTTAAAGTAGATGCCGTAGGCAAGATAGACATCCGGGACAACGTATTTATCGGCTTAAATGCGATCGTCCTTCGCAACGTCACTATCGGCTCAAATGCGATCGTCGCCGCCGGTGCCGTCGTCACCAAAGATGTCGCCGAGGGCGATATAGTGGCCGGCGTCCCCGGCCGCGTCGAAGACTTAGTGAAAAAATTGCAAGCCGAAACTCAAAGCCTGCCATGGGTCGATTTGATTAACAGCCGCGAGGGCAGTTTCGACCCCGAAATTGAACCCGAGCTCGTAAAGTTACGAGTGTCCCACTTCTACGGCAACACATCCACTCCAACTGTGGCCCAATTCCAGCAATCTCCCTACCCAAGTTAGAGATTCTTCTTAAGGTAAATTGCACTATAGCAATCCTTGCAGGAGTCGTAATTTTTTTACTCCACCCCAACCCTCCCCTTACCAAGGAGAGGGAGTAAGAATTCACAAATGATTTAGGATTGCTATAATAGGCACAATTGTCTATATCATTAAAACACTGCACAAACAATGGTTGAGTCAATCACTAAGCCAATCATTTCTGCTACAGAAGCAGACTGGAGCCGCGAAAAATCTAGCAAGTGGTGGGAACCCAGTTGCCAACTGCTCAAATCTATCCGCAACTATCAAAAGTGGCAGAAGCAGGGTGGAATTGCGGGATATATTTTATGCCGTTGGAACGTTATCCAGCATCGATTTTGGAGCGTGGTAACTGCAACAGACATCCCTTTAAACTGCCAAATACAAGGAGGACTGGTGCTGCCTCATCCTAATGGCATTGTCATTCATCCCAATGCTTCCATTGGCCCTAACTGTCTGATTCTTCAACAGGTGACAATTGTTGCGGATGTCAAAATCGGCGGTCACGTCGATATCGGTGCAGGAGCAAAAATTATTCGCTCCGTAACGATCGGCGATCATGCTTTGATTGGTGCTAATGCTGTGGTTATTTGTGACGTGCCACCAGGTACAACCGCAGTCGGAATTCCAGCCAAAATAATAGAAAAAAAGACCCCGAAAGTATAATAAAAATTATAGAAATTGCAAAAAAAACAGCAAATTAGCTCGAATTTTATTAAATTACAAGAAATACTCAGGGCTTGAACTCAAGTAGTAAAAATTGAAAAAAAGTGGATTGGTTGCCAACAGCTAAAATGTGGGATTTAAAAATCGGTAGTCATGCACAGTAATGATATCGTTTTCTTAGGCACTAATTATAGTGATGTACAAAGTTAAAAATTTCCCCAATATGGTGCAAGCAGTTTTTTTGAGAAAGACAAGGTTTTACGAACCAAACGAGAAATTCGCTGCTGTAAAGTATTAAGTCTTTCAATATAACTGGTTTTTCCCAATTCTTTACCTACAGGTAGATGTCTTTTAAAAGGTAGCAATTCTGAATAACAATCCCAAAAATCAGTATAGCAAACAGCACATTGTCTATAGACAAGAGGTGAAGAAGATGTTTTAAAAGTCCGGTCAGGTATAATTTAGCCCTTCTGATTGGGCTTAACTGAGACAATAAATCAAGGTTTCAGCTCATACTTAGATGCTTCTTTGTGCCAACTATGAAGTCAAACGACCCTTTTAAAACATCCTCAAAGATTGCCAGAGCATTTGGAGCAGATTTTTTTGAACGGTCTCCAATATAAAGTCCAACAATTTCACGGGTATTTTAGATCTAAAGCTATCCAGAGGCATTGCTTTTTCCGCTGGTTTTTGACAAATGACCACATTTCATCTAGCTGTAAATTCAACTGACCTTTAGGTTTTTTAATCACCAAAATTCATTGGAAAATTTCGGTATACTTTTTATTTACATAATGCTGAATCCATCGAATGGATACCCCCGTAGCTCTAGCAATTCCGGCTTAAAAAATATTTTCTAAAATCCGTCGCTCAATTAAGGCTTTAGTAAGAAGGTGAAATCTGCTTATATTGAAAATCTGCAATAAATTAACTATACAATTTTTACATTTAAATTAAATCGCTGTTTTACGTAATAAGTATTTCCACTTTTAATAAAATTGCTTTGACAATTAGGACATTCCATACTTTTACCTCGGAAATTTATGTTAATTTAATATTAAACAATTACTGTGCATCACTACCCATAAGGTTTGACTACTTTTTCAAGGGAGTTTGATCGGTAATGGTTTCAGGGCTGCAATTAATATACTAATATTAAGTGTTCTCTATTTACTTGCAATCTGCTGTAAAATTTTATTAGGCGTAAAATTCAAGAGGTAAACCTTGAAACAAATTGGATTAGTAGCGATCGGACGAAACGAAGGCCAGCGCCTTCGCCAATGCCTAGTCTCGGCCACAGACAAAGTTGCCCGCGTCGTCTATGTCGATTCCGGCTCAACAGACGGTAGCCTAGAGTTAGCCCGCTCGATCGGAGCCGATACAGTAGAACTAGACTTATCTATACCGTTTACCGCAGCACGCGCCAGAAACGAAGGCTTTGCCCGCTTGCTGGAACTAGCCCCCGATATAGAATTTGTCCAATTTGTGGACGGTGACTGCGAAGTAGTTGATGGATGGCTCGATCGGGCCTACAGCGAACTTGCAGCCAAACCAGACGTAGCAGCAGTATGCGGGCGCAGGCGCGAACGATACCCCGAAGCCAGCATCTACAACCAATTGTGCGACATCGAGTGGGATACCCCCATCGGCGAAACCAAAGCCTGCGGTGGCGACTCCATGATGCGCGCCACCGCATTTGAGCAAGTCGAAGGTTTCAATCCCGCACTAATAGCCGGCGAAGAACCCGAACTGTGCTTGCGGCTTCGCCAAAAAGGTTGGAAAATTCTTCGTTTAGACGCAGAAATGACCCTGCACGACGCGCAAATGACCAGTTTCGCTCAGTGGTGGAAGCGGGCTCAAAGAGCGGGTCACGCCTATGCCGAAGGTTCCTGGATGCACGGAACCGAACCAGAGCGCCATTGGGTCAAAGAAACGCGCAGCACCTGGTTTTGGGGCTTAGTCTTGCCAGCCCTAGCCTTGGCCATGACATGGCCGACAAAAGGCTGGAGCTTGTTACTATTGAGTGCCTACTCCTTAGCAACCTATCACACCTATAACTATTATATAAAGCATCGGGATCTCACAACTAAAGACGCATCCATCTACGCTTTGTCATGTGTATTAGCCAAATTTCCCCAGCTACAAGGTCAAATCCAGTTTCACCAGCGCCGATTGCTGGGGCAGCAGAGCAAGCTAATAGAATACAAAACCACCAACTCTATTAATTCAGCCAGCTAGAGTTAGAGGTAACGTCCCAGAAAATCTATCCCTCAGTAGTAAACAAAGGAGTAATAAAAGATTAAAAGTTTTACTAATTGTCGAATCCTGCAATCCTGACTGGGCATCAGTACCTTTGGTGGGATATAATTTTTTCACCAAATAAACAATTTAGTTGATGCAACACTCGTTACCCATATTAGAAATAAACCCGCCCTTGAAAAACACCCAGAATATGAAAAAACCATCTACCTCGAAGAAGGAAAGTTAGCCAAGCAATATTATAAAATAGTCGTCGAAAAGCTTCCCGCTTGCGGGCGAATAAATTGACCTATTTATCATGCCTTGACTTACTCAATTTCTGAGCAGTTCAATCAACAAGTATATCAAAAATTCAAAGGAAAAATCCTCAACGGAGATTATGACATATAGCCTTTCTCATAAAGATGAGGTATGATGTAACTGAGATGGTGCACATTCCATTTGGGTAAATATTCATCAAAAATAAGTTTCAGATTTTTTTTAAAATCATCAGTCACCTTTCCACCAATTTCATAGATTTTATCTACCACATTTACAACTACAGATAGAGCCTTGTTAGTGTGAGTTTTTTCCATGAGACTTTTGACTAAATTTAGACTTGTAAAAATCACTCCTTGACAGGCTCTGGTTATATGAGGGAAGAGTCGATGTTCAATGGGATTGTATTTAGATGTATACGGAGGGTAATGAGCTATTCTGAGCTCAATTCCAATTTCATCTACTAACTTTTGTAAATCTGGCTTAAAGATATAGTGATTAGCATTATTGCTACCGCCACCATCACACTTAGCTAGAATCGAATTGGCATGAGGAGAGGCGGCTTTTCCATAATTATTCCATCAGTGTTTGATGGATTCACCAGCAAATTCAGTGGTATCTTTACTGTTACGTAATGTTACATATCCTCGATTTTTTTGGCAATCGTAAATTCCATGTGGAATCACTTTCCCACAACCTAAACTCCAAAAATCATGGTAAGACAGTAATGACAGGTTCGGTTGTATAAAGAGTACCGGGACGATACAAATTCCCTAAAACTTCTTTCTTTTTAGTATCAAAACTAATAATGGGATTACCTGCTTTTCTATACTGTGTGTGTAGCATAGCAATATTTTCACATTGAGAATTACGATTTTTATTATACCATTTTTTTAAAGATGTGATAGAGATAAAGAATGTAAAATCCAAGACCATCCGGTGAGAAAACCAATGACGCGATCGGTGAAAGATGCCAAAATTTCCTGGACTTTTGTGCGGAGTTCGTCAAGATTACTAAACACCGACCAAGCTAAAAAATCTTTCAGATATTCCCACACTCTTTCTGTCGGATTTACTTCGGGACAAGCCGGAGGCTGAAATAGTAAAATAACATTGTCTGGTAATTCAGATGAGTCCAACTTATGAGCGGGTGCGTTATCAACTTGAATGATGTGTAATTGCTCAGGATATTGTATTGACAAAAGTTGTAAATATGCTCCAAAACAAACTTTGTCTAAATGCGAAAACTCCCAAAAAAAACTCTTTCCAGTAGCGATTGATACTGCCCCATACAGCCAAAAACACTCAAATTTCCATTGATGCTTGCCCAGGGGCTTTACGCCTGAAAGCGTCAGCTTGCGCCGACGAATTGTATGCAGCCCTATCCGCGTTTCATCACTACACCAATAACACACTTTTTTATATTTATTTACTTGAGGTAAAGCTCTGTCTAGTAAAGCTTTTATCTGTTGATGCAAGTTATTTTTAAATTCATTAATTGCCGTAGATTTCTGATAAATACTGCGAGGTCTGGGAATTTTTAATTTACTTTTTAATTCCCCTCTAACTAAAGAATATACAGCCGGGTAACTGCTAGCTATTCCTTTAATCAACCAGAGCCAGAGATGAACTTCTTTATAACTCTGAAATCCTTCTGGGTCTCTCAACTCTTGTTGCAAGGTCGCTGCTACTTCAACTGAGAACTTTTTTGGGCGACCAAAAACCTGCCTATTTTTTAACAAATTTTCCAGACCGCCCTTTCTATATTGGGAGAGCCAGCGATGAATCGTTGCCTCACTTTTACCTAAAACTGTGGATACTTCCCGAACAGTTTCTACTTGTTTTGACTGAAATAAATAAAGCATTTGAACTTTATTATAAGCTAGTATTTTTTTTTGTTTCTTGAGGATTTCTCGCAAATCTTCTACAGATTCTGTAATTTTTATATGAGGACGACCAGACATTGTAATTCTCTCCTTTATTTTTTACAAAAGTCTATCACATCTTTAAAAAAATGGTATTAGTTCCTATCGTTGGCTTTTTTTGTGCTTTTCGCTTGACAGATCCCTGGTTTTTTAAGAGTTTACTTATTAGAGGAAGACTGACAATAAATCCGGCAGACCTCAGTCCCAAAACTATTTTTTTATGCGTCAAATTAGTCCATTTAATTAACTCATTCATTGGGTTTCCCGCTGTCTGAAATTTTCAGAATTCTAAAAAGGCTTCATCAATGCCGCTCTGAGTAGATAAAATACTTTTTCTGCCTCCTCCTTTTTTTTATTCTTAAATTATCGATAGTCGTTTCATCGATTTTTTCTAAATCTTCAATTCTCTGAACAATAGTATTTTGACTGCAGCCGAAAAGTTGCATTATATAGCTAATTCCACCCCATCCCAGTTTTTGGGCTTCTATCTCTGCATACCTTCTTTTATCCTTTTCTGAAAAAGAGTTATAAAGTTTCTTCATTTCTGACTCAAGTGAACTAGAATAAAACATAGATTTAAAGGTAAGGTAGGGTGGTAAAATAGAAAAATAAGAAAGCAAGTTTCTCTCACTTTTGGTGAAAATTGCGATCGAGAGCTATTTTTCATTATATCCGAAAATACATGAAGTTATTTATTTTTCATTATTATGGCGCAGTAAATTATTTAACAAAACAGTTGGTTTTGCGAGAATATGAAACGGCAAATTCTGAGAATACAGTGGCTTTCTTAAAAGATTTACAATCTTTAAATCCCGAAGCCAGACATTTAATTATTTGGGATGGAGCTAGCTATCACAAATATAAAGAGATGAAAGCTTACCTAGAAGAAATTAATCAAGGCAAAGAGGGGCATGAATGGCCTTTAACTTGTGTCCTGTTTGCTCCCAATGCTCCGCCTGCAGAATCCAGTAGAAGATATTTGGCTTCATCCCAAGACTTGGGTGAGAAAGTTTTGGAATCGGCTCAGTTATGAATGCCTTGGTTAAATGATTCTTCAATTTTAACATACAGGAACAAAGCTTTGAATTTCTCAATTTACACAAATTTGGTATGTTTGAACCAACGCTCAATGGAACTGCTGCTCGATTAAACTCTTAATTAATTTACTAATGATTTGCGAGCACTATATATTTTCATCTTTAGCCCCTATTTAACATATTTTGGGCTATTTTTATTACTTATTTATTCAATTTCAAGACTTCTGAATCTGTCATTACTAGGACGGATAGCTTTTAATGCTTTAAACCGAGAGCAATCTTTTTGGCGTAGCAATCGGCAAAAATCCAATCGAGCCGCAATGGATAATAAGTATATGCTGACTATTCTTGCTGCTTGTTTATTCCACCCAACATGATCATGCCTCTAAATCCCCTTGTCAATAGCGTTTGAGATGCGTTTACCCTGAACTGAATCCGCCACGCACAGGAGAAGATTGAAACGAGTGGTGGCAACAGGTTTTTGCTACGGTTTATTGGCTGAATGTTCGCAATGATTACCGCGTTGATGATTGGGAAATTCACAACGAACCGGACAATCGCGATCTGGGTTGGGGCGGGGCTAGGGCTGACTATTTTGAATTGGTTAAGGTGGCAAAAGATGCGGTCGCCTTTGTTTATAAAACTTATTTGCCCGATCGCACTTACCGCATCCACGGCCCGAAAACCGTAGGAGGCAGCAATTGGTCGGCTAGTGCTTTGCAGGCAATACCGAATTATTTCGATACAGTCAATGTCCACAACTACGATGCAGATATTTCTAACTACACCCGCAAAGTGCGCGGCTGGATGAACGGTACTGTCCGCGCTAACTCGCAGCTTTGGGTAGGAGAATGGGGAACTTACGAAATTAGCTACGGCGATTTACAGCACTTCCGGATGTTATGAGGTACAGTAGCAGCAATTAGCAAACCAGTTTTTGAGATGTTTGGGATTCATTA
>NZ_JAUBQB010000022.1:0-82359 GCF_036701035.1 Microcoleus sp. Pol7_B2
GTTCCGGTGTCAGGACTTGACCTGGTGTCACGGCTACTCCGCCGTTGGCTGGATCTCCTAAAAACAGGATTCCTTGGTCTGCTGGGGGCAGGGTGTTGATGGTGTAAGAGGCGATCGACCCGTCGAGGTCTGGGTCACTTCCTCCCAATCCCGTGACTAGCTGGCTGCTGTTGGGCCCGAGGCTGGAGTTGGCAGGGTTGGCCTCTGGCGGTTGGTTGGGAGTTGGAGTTGGAGTCAGAGTTGTGGTGACTGTAGATGCGTTGTTGCCGGGAGTGGGGTCAGCGGTAGTTGAGGTACTTCTGGCGGTGTTGCTGACGCTGCCGGATGCAGGTGCGATGAAGCTGACTGTGTTGTTGACGGTGACACCGCTGGCTAAGCTGGGAATAGGTGAGAAGGTGACAATGCCTGTATTGGAATCGTAGACACCGCCGTTGACTCCTGTTAAGCCGGGAACGATGGTGTCGGTAACGGTGAGATTTTCGGCTGTGCTGGGGCCGTTGTTGACTGTCGAAATTGTGTAAGTAACTATTTCACCCGGTGCTGCTGCCGTAGTCCCGGTTTTGGTGGTAACAACGTCGGCACTAGGTGTCAGAGTTGTGGTGACTGTAGCCAGCGGATCAGTGCCGTTGTTGTTTTCAGGAAAAGGATCTGGGGTAGCTGAGGTATTTCTGGCGGTGTTCTTGACGCTGCCGGATGCAGATGCAGGTGCGATGAAGCTGACTGTGTTAATGGCAGGAGGAGCACCGGAAGGCAAGCTGGGAATCGCTGGGAAGGTGACAATCCCAGTATCTGGATTGTAAACAGCCTCGTTGGGTAGACTAACTATTTTTAAACCGGGAACGATGCTGTCGGTAACGGTGACGTTTGCGGCTGTGCTTGGGCCGTTGTTGACTGTGGAAATTGTGTAAGTAACTGTTTCACCCGGTGCTGCTGCCGTAGTCCCGGTTTTGGTGGTAACAACGTCGGCAAGAGCAGCAACAATTGTAGTTGAGACTTGAGAGATGGGTTGGGAACTATTGTTGTTAGCTAGATTTGGGTCGAAAGTGCTGGAGGTGCTATAGGCACTGTTAGTTAAGGCAGCGCCGACGGTTGCGGGAACTGTGGCGGTGATGGTGCGGGTGACGCTAGCACCGTTAGCCAGAGTCGGAATCGTCGGCCAGATGATCATCCTCGTTACGGTATTGTATGTGGCGAGGTCGGAGGCGCTGACGAAACTTAAGCCCTCTGGGAGGGGATCTTGAATCAGGACGCTTTCGGCGCTGTTTGGCCCGTTATTTGTGGAGGTAATCGTATAGGTAATAGTGCTGTTGGGTATGGCGAACAGCGGGCCTTTTTTAACAATAGAAACGTCGGCTTGGAGTGCAGGCTCATCTATACTTTGGACGATGACATTGTTAACTTCGTGAATGTTTGTGTTTCCCCCTGTCGAAGCAGCAAAGCCAAATTTAAAAGTACGTGGCACTTTTCCATTTATGGGTTCCAAATTTGGTATATCGAGCAGTGTTTCGCCCGCATCAAATGTGCCGTTGCCGTTCAAGTCTAAGGCAACTGTCAGACGGTTAGGAAATGTTGGTGAATTCGCGGGAAACAATGTAACTTGGACGGTTCTTTTGGTATTAGCAGCGGTGCGAAAGGTGGCAGTTTGATTATCTATGCCACCGGGAACGACACTGCTAGTTAAAAAATTATAAGCTCTGCTTTCGCTGCCTCTAATTCCTATTGAATCAGGCCGCTGCCCTGGGCCGCCCACACGCCCTCCCGCTCCTGATTGACTAGCAGAATAATTGCCAAACTCGTCTAATCCGATACCTAAATAACCTCCTACAATACCCGGTACGATTCCATCCCTATTATTCTGAGCATAGCCGAGAGAGCCGCCAAAGCCTCCCGCTTTTGTTGGCGTAGCTGTTCCGTCAATGAGGAAAAAACTAATGCCATCCGCACCAAGGAGAGGACTATTCTGTGGTGCAGAAGGATAAATGGCAGTACCTCTGTTATAGGCAAAGAAATCAAAGGTAACTCTCAAACCCTCAGTAGCAGAGATGGGGTTGTTGTAGATAACAAAAGCTGCTTCGTCAAACTTATTTGATGTTAATCTCAAAGTACCGCTTCCGGGTGGATCGCCAGTCCCTAAAGCGGGAATAACGCCGCTGAGGTTTTGTGTACTACCTGCGGTTAAGCCTGGTGGATCGGATGCGCCAAAAATTCCATATATCCAAGGCCCGATTACGGTTGAATTTTTAAATTCTTCAGCCGCTAATGTAGCCAGAACTGATGTGTAGCCTTCTAGGACTTCTTTTTCAAAGGCTATTTCGGTATTTATTTGTCCTGTAGTAATTTCTAATTCCCAGTCGCCACCTAATGCTGCACTCCCTGTTAGGTTGTTGGAAGCACCAATATTTGCTCCTGTTATTTCACTGAGTTTTTGTATGAATTTAATGCCGGATTCGCCGGCGGCTATGTTACAGCCGTAAAGCAGAATGCTGCCGGATTCGTTAAGGGCTTTTCCCCACTGCTGCAATTGGTTGCTGTAGGTTTCTAGATTATCAATATTAAGTTCTGTTGAGCCGATTTCTACTGCTGCTTCTCTGCCGTGAGAAACTATGTGCAGGCTGGTGATGCTGCTGCGCTGACCGAGAATTTCGGTGATTTGCTCGATCGCCTCCCTGGTTGGATTGAGTACAAATACTTCTGTTCCTGCTTTAATACCACCGATCAATTGATGGTAGTTTTCTACTCGGGAGTCAACAATCACTAGAGATTTTTTCGCTTCAGGCTCTGCTGTAGAGCTTGTTTTTTTTAAAAAAAAGTTTTTTTTAGTGGCAATATTCGTAGATTTAGGTATTTTTACGGCAGAAAAATTCGGCAGATGGGAGCTCATTTTCCTTATTCCCTGATTTAGTTATTTGTTTTAGCCTACCCACCTTGAGAAAATTCCATAAACACCAAAATATAAATTTTCAATAAATTATTTTTATAAAAATAATTAAATACTTACGTGTTTTTTTGAGCTTTTAGGGAAGAAGTGGACGAGGAGTGCAGCGGGCGATCGCGGCTCGCTAAGAGGACAAGTCACCCCAACTCATACGCAAGGGTTTTCGAGCTTTGGGTGCGCCAGTCAGTTCTTTTTATTGGAGAAGAAGCCATGCCAGAAGATGGAGATTTCGCTCGCCAATTACTTACGCATTGCTGAAAAAAGGCAGTAATTCCGGTAACACGAAGCTTCTCAGTACGGTTGTAAGTAGGATTTTTTGTTGAATCTTCACCGTAAGCTCACTTAAAAAAGTGGTTTCCGAGAATTGGAAAATTTTTAATTTGCGATTCGATTTACTACTGTTGGCGATTGACATCGCCGCCAAATTCACTTATATTGAAGCACTATCAAAAAATCATCATAAATACCACTAAATTATACAAAAATTAACATCGCGTCAGGCAAGTTAACACCAGCTAGGAGTTGACAAGTTGCACTAATCTATGATTTAAATTTTCGGGTGTTCACAGCCAAAGGTAGTGAAGCGATCGCAGGATTTGAGAATTGAACGCGAGATTTGCAGAAAAAATTCTTTCAAATACTAGGGTGAGGTGCTTTGTGCTGCGTGCCTACCCTACGGGAGAGGCAGAAAAATTGAGGGTGGCGCGATCACACTTTCTCGGACTCGGCAACCCCCAATTCCCCGCTTTTTAAACGTTAGTTAATATCGAGTTCCCGCACTAAAAAAGCCCATTCATCTGCCAATTCTTCAATCATTTTAGCGGTAGGTTTGCCGGCACCGTGTCCCGCTTTAGTTTCAATGCGAATTAACACGGGTTTTTCTCCCGCGTGGGTTTCTTGCAAGGCAGAAGCAAACTTGAAACTGTGGGCAGGAACTACTCGATCGTCGTGATCGGCAGTTGTAATCATTGTCGCCGGATAAGCCGTTCCCGGTTTGAGGTTGTGCAACGGAGAATAGCCGTGAATGGTGGAAAATTCTTCGGGATTTTCCGGCGAACCGTATTCAGAAGTCCAAGCCCAACCAATGGTAAATTTGTGGAAGCGCAACATATCCATGACGCCGACTGCCGGCAGTGCTGCACCGAACAATTCCGGCCGCTGAGTCATGCAAGCCCCTACTAATAAACCGCCGTTGCTACCGCCTGCGATCGCCAATTTGGCCGGTTTGGTATACTTGTTTTCGATCAACCATTCAGCGCCAGCTATAAAGTCATCAAACACGTTTTGCTTGTTCAACTTTTTGCCTGCTTCGTGCCATGATTCGCCGTACTCGCCGCCTCCCCGCAAACAGGCGATCGCATAAACTCCGCCCATCTCTAACCACACTATCCTGCTAACAGAAAAACTCGGGGTTAGCGAGATGCCAAAACCACCGTATCCGTACAGGTAGGTGGGGTTATTGCCATCCAACTGCAAGCCTTTCTTGTGGGTAATAAACATGGGTACTTGCGTACCGTCTTTGCTGGGGTAAAATACTTGTTTTGTCTCGTAATCGTCGGGATTAAAATCGACCTTTGGCTGCCGATAAATCGTACTTTCATCTGTCACCATATTGTAGCGATAAATGGTGTTTGGTGCAGTGAAACTGGTGTAAGCATAAAAAGTTTCGGTGTCGTGTCGCTTGCCGCCGAATCCTCCCGCTGAACCGATTCCGGGCAAGGCAACTTCTCGCACGAAAGAGCCATCTAAGTTGAAAATTTTAATCTGGGTGTAGGCGTCTTTCAAGTAGGAAGCGACAAATTGATTGTTCAGGAGGCCGATGCCTTCGAGAGTTTCTGCTGCTTCGGGGATAATTTCTGTGAACCCCCCCTCCCGGGGCGACGGAGGGGTTTCATCACAGGCGAGGGATGAGGGAGGTGGGTTGTTGGTGTCGATCGCAATTACGCGGCCCAGCGGTGCATTCAAGTCTGTTTGAAACCAGAAAAGAGATCCCTCATTGTCGATGAAACTGTACTCAGCCTCGAATTCGCTAATCAGTTCTACAACGGTTGATTCCGGTGCAGTTAAATCCTTGTAGAAAATCAAGTTTTTGGTTTCAGTTCCTTGCCAAACTGAGATAATCAAGTATTTGCCATCTTCGGTGACGCCACCGCTAAATCCCCACTCTTTTTGATCGGGTCGCTCGTAGATTAATACGTCTTCAGATTGGGGCGTGCCGACTTGGTGGTAAAACAGTTTTTGGTAATAGTTAACTTCTTCGTGCTTGCTTTTTTCGTTGGGTTCGTCGTAGCGACTATAAAAAAAACCTTTGCCGTCGTGAGTCCAGGATGCTCCTGAGAATTTAATCCACTTTAAATGATCTGATAAATCTTCGCCGGTTGCCACCTCACGGACTTTCCATTCCTGCCAGTCCGAACCGGAACTTGACAAACCGTAGGCCATGTATTTGCCGTCTTCGCTGATAGCTATTCCACCCAGAGCAACGGTTCCATCTTCTGAGAGAGTGTTGGGGTCAATTAATACTTTTGGTTCGCTATCGAGGGATGTTAACGTGTAGAGTACGGATTGATTTTGCAGGCCGTCATTCTTGTAGTAGAAATAACGAGATCCTTCTTTGAAAGGTATGCCGTATTTCTCGTAATCCCAAAGTTGAGTCAGGCGCTGTTTGATTTTTTCCCGCGCCGGAATTTCGTTGAGGTAGGCAAAAGTGACTGCGTTTTGGGCTTCCACCCAAGCTTGCGTTTCCTCAGAGTCGGGATTTTCCAGCCATCTGTAGGGGTCGGATACTTTGACGCCGTGGTAGTCGTCTGTTTGGTCGATTTTGGGGGTTGTGGGGTAGGTGAAAGGTCGATCGAATTTAGCCATGATTTTTTACTCTCGGTAACTTTGTCCAGTTTACCCTTTCGTGGCAGTGACGACAGGGAACAACGAAACTCAAGAGCAAAAACCAAATACCAAATACCCGACAGGTTGAAACCTGTCGCTACACAGACAAAACCCGCATCGGCGGGTTTCATATCTTACAATTGTGTCATTGCGAGCCTCAGCGAAGCAATCGCAGAAGCTTAGAATCTAGCTCTCATCGCATCAATTGTAAACTCTTCATCCTCTCTTCTCTTCCTACCCTTCGGGAACGGCTTCGCCGAACGTGCCCTTGGCGTCTTCGCGGTTCGTTTCTCTTATTTTTAAATCAGCCATCACCCGTTTTCAACTAATCCAACTCTCTCCTTCCTTCCAAAGCGCGAGCCAATGTAACTTCATCGGCATATTCCAAATCTCCTCCCATCGGCAAACCAAAAGCTATGCGCGTCACTAGGGTAAAAGGTTTTAATAAGTGACCGATATAAAGAGTAGTAGTTTCGCCTTCCACGCTGGGACTAATAGCAATAATTACTTCCTTAACCTTTTGCTGACTGACGCGCCGCACTAAAGGTTGAATGTTCAATTGTTCTGGGCCAATTCCATCCATCGGTGAGATAACGCCCCCAATAACGTGATATTTACCCATATATTCCCGCGTTTTTTCTAAAGCGATTACGTCGCGGGATTCTGACACTACACAAATGGTATGAGTGTCGCGGTTGGTATTGCGGCAAATTTCGCAAACAGGGTCAGCAGATAAGTGAAAGCATACTTGACAGAAACCTACTTGCTGTTTGGCATCAATCAAAGATTTAGCTAGGGCTTGCACTTCTTCTTCCGGTCGCTTCAAAATATGTAAAGCGAGCCGCTGGGCTGTTTTTGGGCCGACTCCTGGCAAGCGCTGCAATTGTTCGATTAAACGAGCTAAAGGTCGAGTGTACATTAAAAATTGGCGGTAATTGGTAATATCATTTCTGGTTGATTCGCGATCGTAGAATTGGCGCGATGTAGGGGCGGGTTTTACCAACCATCTATGTTTTAAACTAAGTATATCATAAACTCGTCCCGCCCATACACTGATGACTATTGACTAATTTACCCTCCACTAATTTTAGCTTTGTAGCCTAACTTTGTGATAATTTCTAGCAGCTTTTGCTTGTGTTCGCCTTGAATTTCGATTTCATTATCTTTGACTGTGCCGCCAGTACCGCATTGGGCTTTTAGCTGCTTGGCTAAAGTTGCTAATGTTTCGGGTTTTTCCTGAAAGCCACTGATGACTGTAACTGTTTTGCCGCCGCGTCCTTTTCGGGATGCTTCGATTTTGAGGTTTTGTTGATTGGGGGGAACTTCGGCAACTCCCCGTTGGAGGGCTGCCGAGTTGTCAACGTTGCCAAATTCGGAGTAAACTATTCGTTTGCCCTCGGTTGTTTTGCTGTCAGAATCTTTGCGTTTGGATGCTGCCATAGGTTAAGATGCTTGAACTTTTTTTACTGGTATTTCTAGTTTTAGCGGATTGGGGTATGGTTGCGATCGCTCGGAATGCGCTCTATCTTCTACTTATTGTATTAGCCCGTCAAGCGTTCAAGGAATTATAATGAAATTTGTGCGATCGCCTCAAGTCCACAACCGATTTGGTACGATCGATACCAAGCCTCTAGCTTACCCGCGAATCTAAAAAATCTAAAATCTAAAATCTAAAATCAAATGACAGTCACCCCCCTGCATCTCACCACCGAAACCAGCGCCCAACGCCCAGACTCCCTCGGCAGATTCGGCAAATTCGGCGGCAAATACGTCCCCGAAACCCTGATGCCCGCTTTATTTGAACTAGAAGCCGCTTTCCACAAATACCGCAGCGAACCGGAATTTCAACAGCAACTCCAACAATTGCTCAAAGATTATGTCGGCCGCCCCAGCCCTTTGTATTTCGCGGAACGCCTCACCGAACACTACGCTAAAGCAGACGGAACTGGCCCGCAAATTTACCTCAAACGCGAAGATTTAAACCACACCGGTGCTCACAAAATCAACAACGCTTTAGCTCAAGCATTGCTGGCAAAACGTATGGGCAAAAAGCGCGTAATTGCTGAAACTGGTGCCGGTCAACACGGCGTTGCTACTGCTACAGTTTGCGCTCGTTTCGGTATAGAATGCGTTGTCTACATGGGCGTTCACGACATGGAAAGACAGGCTTTAAATGTGTTTAGAATGCGCTTGATGGGAGCCGAAGTGCGACCGGTGGCTGCGGGTACGGGAACGCTGAAAGATGCGACTTCGGAAGCGATTCGCGACTGGGTGACAAATGTGGAGACAACTCATTACATTCTTGGTTCCGTAGCGGGCCCGCATCCTTACCCGATGATGGTACGCGATTTCCATGCGGTAATCGGTGAAGAAACGCGGGCTCAGTGTCAGGAAAAGTGGGGCGGTTTGCCGGATATTTTATTAGCTTGCGTCGGCGGCGGTTCTAATGCAATGGGTCTTTTCCATGAGTTTGTCGGGGAAGAAACAGTCAGATTGATTGGTATTGAAGCGGCGGGCGAAGGCGTAGAAACTGATAAACACGCTGCTACTTTGACTAAGGGAAGTGTGGGAGTTCTACACGGGGCAATGAGTTATTTGCTGCAAGATAATGAAGGTCAAGTGATTGAGCCACATTCGATTAGTGCGGGTTTGGATTATCCGGGCGTGGGGCCGGAACACAGTTATTTGAAGGATGCGGGTCGAGCTGAATATTATAGCGTAACTGATGCAGAAGCGCTGGGAGCATTTCAGCGGCTTTCGCAGTTGGAGGGGATTATTCCGGCTTTGGAAACTTCTCATGCGATCGCCTATTTAGAGACTCTGTGCCCTCAGCTAACAGGCAATCCGCGCATTGTGCTGAACTGTTCGGGACGCGGCGATAAAGACGTGAACACTGTAGCGAAGGTTCTGAAGATCTAGGTTAGCGGAATGTGGGGCGATCGCTCTGTAGGAATTGGTAACAATTAACTTTATTTCTCGTTTGATTTCATGTCCAAAGGTTTAATTTTGATGTGCTTGGGATTGTTGACAATCCTGCCTAAGTGTGACCCCTCCATTCCTACGCGATCGCTGCCACAAACTCCCATGAATACTAATGTTGCTTCGAGTGCTATTACTGACTTAGAAAAAGCGGTTAACCAACAGATCAATCAATACCGAGCATCTAAAAAGTTGCCACCGCTGACTATCGATCCGCGAATCACTCAGATAGCAAGAATTCACAGCGAAGATATGGCTAAGGGTAAAGTAAGTTTCAGCCACGATGGATTTGAGGGGCGGGCGAAAGCAATTACTATTCCTTATAAAAGTGTTGCTGAAAATCTTGCTTACAATTTTGGCTACAACGACCCGGTACGCAATGCTGTTGAGGGTTGGATTAAAAGTGATGGCCACCGCAAAAATATGGAGGGTCAGTTTAATGTGACAGGTATTGGGGTTGCCAAAAACGCCAAAGGCGAGTATTATTTTACTCAGCTTTTTGTTCGCAGTCGGTAAGGTGAAGGAAGAAGGAAGTTCGGCAACGGATTCGCTCGACGGATGTAACGGATGTAACGGATGTCAGGAAGAGGGAAGAGGGAAGAAGGCAGTCAACAGTCAACAGTCAACAGTCAATAGTTACCAATAATGGAATTTGCAGATTTTCAAGTGTGCGATGGTGATATTCCCGATTCTCTCTTATCTTATTATTTGACTGCGCCGGCGATCGCGGTTGATACGGAAACAATGGGCTTGCTACCGTGGCGCGATCGCTTGTGTTTGGTTCAGTTGTGCGATCCGCAAGGTAAAGTTGCGGCGGTGCGGATTGCTAAAGGCCAGACTGCGGCCCCGAATTTAAAAAAGCTAATGGAATCTGAAAATATTGAGAAGGTATTTCACTTTGCGCGCTTCGATCTGGCAACAATGCGTTACAATTTAAGTATTGACGTTACACCTGTTTTCTGCACAAAAATAGCCAGCAAACTTGCGAGAACTTACACCAACAAACACGGACTTAAAGATTTAATCCAGGAATTGGAAAAAGTAGAACTAAACAAAACTTCTCAAAGTTCGGACTGGGGAAATTCCGAGCATCTTTCAGACGACCAACTCAGCTACGCTGCTAACGATGTCCGCTATTTGCTGAGCGCTAAACAAAAGTTGACTGCTATGTTGCAGCGAGAAGAACGCTGGGAAATTGCACAGCAATGTTTTCAGTGTTTGCCCGTTTTTGTGAGTTTGGATTTATTGCAGTACAAGGATGTTTTCGAGCACGGCTAATACAATTTTAGATTTTAGATTTTAGAAGACTTGGAATGAATGATGAATACCAGGGTTTAGAGTACGGGCATAAAGTTCGCTTCTTTTTGGGGAACTGGTATAATATGCTGTCACCTCGCAGAACTGCCATCAAATTGGTTTGTAGTGAAAACTTGAGTTATCATAAAACTCGCTCGGACTTTAGTCCTCACTACAAACGTAATTATTATTATTTGACCGGACTTGATATGAGTTAAAAAAGATTCAAAACAGTCATCTATTGCTGATTAGGGCTAATCGGGATTGTGTTCGTGCAGCAAAGCTTCAATTTGGTCGTCAACATTTCTAACCACCTGTTCCAAAGCGGGCAACCCCTCTAAAGGCACAGGAGAAAGCCGAGTTCGATCGCGAATTTGATTCACTTTCCGCTGCAATTCTTCGGCCAGCCGCAGGGCGTCCCGACTCAAAGTAGACAACTGCTGCTGCTGGTAAAACCTCAAAGCTGCCCCCCGTAAAACTTGCAGGGTGGCTTCTTCCTTTCCACCCACCGTCATTACCCGCAAGCGCAACAGCAAATGAGTGTTTTGATATATGCGCTCAACTTCGACTTGTTTGGGCTGTTCCACGGGGCAAACAGGCATATCTGTCAGCCGCTTCAACTCGTCGATGACCTCTTGGAAGAGGACGATATCGATACCTTCGAGCATCGATTTCAAAACGCCATCTTGACTCCAAAGAATGCGACCTTGGGACTGGTGCCGCTCAAAAAACAGGCGACCGATACCCTCTCGCAGCACTCTACCGAGCAATTCTTGTAGGAGTTGGGGCGCGGGCAAAGTTGCCAAAACTTCCACTTGGCTTGACAAGTGCAAAGCCTCGACATTCAAAACCGATAGCTGTGTCGGTGTCGGGGGAACCTCAGCGCCAGCAGGTTTAAACCGCTCAGGAGCGGGCATCGAGGGTTCTGGCACAGACAGCAGCGTTGCTGCATTGGGGCCTGAAGTTGCTGGTGCGGGTTTTTTGGGTGTTGGGGCTGCAGCGGTTTCTGTCTGGCTCGGTTCTCGGAGTTGGTTCCCGTGCAGCAAGTAAGCTGAGAGCATCGAGCGCTGAGTTTCCGAGGCAATTGGCTCTGTTGTGACTGAGCAATTCATGTAAGCTAAAATCCGCTGCACGTAGTCCAAGGCGGAGTCATCTTGGGCATCGACTACACCCAATTTAAACTGATTACCTTCTAGAGATAAAGGCAAAACTTGATAGTAAAGGCAAGCTTCAAAGGGGACAACTGTATCGATTAGGTGAAATATTCGATCGGAGTCCATTGTAGCTGCGGAGTCTGTTGAAGATGTATGTACCATTAGCTGCTTTGTAGTTGGAAGCGCGATCGAGCGCGACGCACCAACCTGATGCGATAAAATTAAACGCTGCAACTTCCCTGACGGAGGAATGGGCTTAACAACCGGAAGCTTTTATTAAAGAAAAATCCTTAGTCCCAGAATTTTCTCCCTTCTGTATTGCAGCCTCAAATTCTACCAAAAGATTGAGCACTAGATGATGACTAGCGCAGTCTAGACCCACTATCACCGATCGCCCGAGATTGATGCCCGTGGCTGGCAACAATAGAATTATGTCTTTAATGCACAAGTATTAGAGATGCACCACAACCGATGATTTACGGGCAACCGCTGAATTTAGGATTGGTTAAAAAATCCTGAAAAGTCGATCGTGCTGCTAGTATCTTACCTCAGAGAGCTGACTGCGATCGTCTCGGAGCGCGATCGTCACGGCAGGGCTACAAAATCCCGATCGATCTAACCTAATTTGATACAAGCGGCATCGCCCGGTTTTCCACGGGGAAACTCGCAGTAATCTGTGGCTGTTCGGGAATTGATTTGTAGCGCGGATTCTGAAAAATGCTACCGCCAATTAACAATTAGCAATTGCCTGCCACCCATTACCAATCTACTCGTTGCGGAGGGATTGAGCTGCTAAATAGAGTTTGCTCCACTCGCCGATGACTTGATTGGTTTTCAGCTTTAATTCAGATGCGATCGTCTCTACACTTTTCCCTGCTTTCAGCGATTCTACCAACTGCAGCTGAACCGGCGTGAGGTTTTGTAAATATTGCTGCCACTGAGCCGGAGTCAAGCCCAAACTGTGTTCTTTGAGCGAAGTTTCCAGCCAGTTGGCGACTAATTCCGGTGCTTGTTTGACCGCAAAAACCCGAATCGCGTGGTAACTGACTTTTTCTCGCAAGCGGTAAATTTGCTTGATCGGAACCTTCAACTCCTCGGCAATTGCCTCTTGGGAACGACCTTGGAGGTAAAGCTGCAGCCACCGGGAAGCCAGCGGATCGACTTCAGCGGCCAAGTAATTCTCAAATTCTTGTTGGACAATCTGCCGCTGAGTTTGCTGCTCTTCCCAAGCTTGATTTTCTCGATACTCGGACATCGCCTGTTCGTCTAGCAGGCTGAGCGGTTCGTCTGTATCTTCGGGTAGAACCTGTTCTGACACCAGCCGCACCCAGTCTCCTGCAGGCACCTGGGTCAACCCGCCCCGCTGGGCACGCCGCAGGTAGTTGACAAAACGGTACACCAGCAGCGGCTGGTTGCGGATCGGCCGCAAGCAGTATTCTTCTGTGCTCGCTAGCAGCAAAGCATTTCGCAGGCGTCTGTCTGAGGTGCATTCGGCAATCCAGGCGACTTGCTGCTGCAGGTAGCGATCGGAATTGAGCATTTCCTGAATCACTTCTTGCAGTACCTCCACCGCACTCCGCTGTCTGTCGCGACTCAGGGAAACCCACGCTTGGATTTTTTGCCGGAGCACAACCAAACCGCCGAGCCGCCCGATCAAGTTGCGGTAAGCTTTTTCTGGCGGTACTCCCAGATACCGAGAAATCAAAATTCGATATAAAAAGTCGATCGCCCCAGAGGCGACAGACAATTGAGTTGGGCTAAGAGTGTCAAATCTTTCGGGCTTGTCTCCCAACAGCCAGCGGACAACACTCTCGCGAGTGCTAGAACTCTCCTGCGGGCAATCTTGTTCGAGTCGAGACTTCCAATCTTGTCCTAGTCTTTCCGCCAAGGTCATGGGCTGTCGAGAATATTGTCTTTCACCCCCGATTTTACGTGGTATCCTGGATTTTTGAGTATTTTTCAGATATACGATCGCGCGATCGGATAAATTACCTTAAATTACCCTAAACAAAATTCCATTACGGTGCGATATGTCTAACTTTTTATTAGAACTCGGTACAGAAGAATTGCCCGCATCTTTTGTCGCCAGCAGCGCCCAGCAGTGGCAGCGACTTGTACCTGCAACGCTGGCAGAAGAATCCTTGACAAATGACTCTATTAATGTATACGCTACTCCGAGGCGTTTGGCCGTTCTCGTGAAAGGGCTGCCAGTTCAGCAATTAGATAGAGAAGAAGAGGTAAAAGGGCCGCCCGCGAGTTCGGCTTTTAAAGATGGCAAACCGACGAAAGCAGCCGAAGGTTTTGCGAAAAAGCAGGGCGTAGAAATTGATGCTTTGGAAGTTCGCGCTACCGATAAAGGCGATTTTGTGTTTGTGCTCAAAAAGATTCCGGGGCGGATGACAGCAGATATTTTGGCAGAACTTGTGCCGCAGTGGATTAATAAGTTAGAAGGCAAAAGATTTATGCGGTGGGCCGACGGAGATTTGAAGTTTCCGCGCCCGATTCGATCGCTAGTGGCACTGTTAGATGATACTGTACTGCCAATTACATTGGTGAGCGGTTCGGATACGGTCAAGAGCGATCGAATTTCTCAAGGTCACCGGGTGTTACATCCGCAGCCTGTCTCGATTCTGCAAGCTGAGGATTATGTCGAGTGTCTGCGGGCTGCTTGCGTGGAGGTCGATCGAACCCAGCGCAAAAATCAAATTAAAGCACAAGTAGAAGCCGCAGCAACAAAACAAGGCGGTTACGCCGACATTACCGAAGATTTGTTAGAAGAAGTCACCGACTTAGTAGAATGGCCGAACGCAGTTGTCGGGAAATTTGACGACGAATTTTTGATATTGCCGCCGGAAGTAATTACCACAATTATTGTTACAAACCAGCGGTATTTTCCCATCCTCAAAAGCCCAGATTATCCTGAACTTCTGCCCTATTTCATTACAATTTCCAACGGCGACCCGGCTAAAGCGGCGATTATTGCCGCAGGTAACGAGCGAGTAGTGCGGGCGAGATTGGCAGACGGTCAGTTTTTCTACAAAGCAGACTTGGTAAAGCCTCTAGAGGATTATTTGCCCAAGTTGGCAACAGTTACTTTTCAGGAAGATTTGGGGACAGTACGCGCAAAAGTCGATCGCCTGTGCAAAATTGCCAGCCTCATAGCCACTCAACTGCAAATAACAGGCGAACAACAAGCTTATATAGCAAGAGCAGCCTTACTTTGTAAAGCCGATCTCGTAACCCAAATGGTTTACGAACTTCCTGAAATGCAAGGAATCATGGGGCAGAAATACGCCTTAGCAAGTGGCGAATCGGAAGAAGTAGCTACAGCAATTTTTGAACATTATTTGCCCAAAGGTGCGGGCGACAATTTGCCCCAAACTCTGACTGGTCAAGTTGTCGGAATAGCCGACAAATTAGATACTTTAGTCAGCATCTTCGGCTTGGGAATGTTGCCGACTGGTTCATCCGACCCCTTCGCTTTGCGCCGCGCTGCTAATGCAATAACTAACATTATTTGGGCGGCTCAGTTGCCAATCAATTTGCACCAGTTGCTCGCAGAAGTTGTTACCGAATTTACCGCAGCACGCCCGGAAACGCCGGCGGAGTTGCTGGATCAGTTATACGAGTTTTTCTTGCAAAGAATTCGGACCTTGTTGCAAGAAGAAAAAAATGTAGATTACGATTTGGTAAATGCAGTTTTGGGAGAAAACGACCCAGAATATACTGAACGAGCATTGAGAGATTTGTTGGACGCACGGGAAAGAGCGCTTTTCTTACAACAAATCCGCAATAACCAGACTTTGGATCTAATTTACGAAACAGTCAACCGTTCAACTCGTTTGGCTGCTCAAGGTGATTTGGATAAAATAGAATTGGAACCGAAAGCGGCGGTGAAAGCAGATTTATTTCAAAAGTCGTCTGAACAAGCTTTTTACGATGCAGTCGTGCAGTTAGTGCCGCAAACGCTGCTATCCAAACAAACTCGGAATTACCAGCAGTTAGTAGAGAGTTTGACTGAAATTGCTCCGACTGTCAGCAACTTTTTCGACGGGGCAGAAAGCGTGTTGGTGATGGACCCCGACCCCGAAATTAAGCAGAATCGGTTGAATTTACTGGGTTTGCTGCGGAATCACGCCCGGGTGTTGGCTGACTTTGGGGCGATCGTGAAAAGTTAGAATTGACAAGATTTGAGTCCGCCGGGGGTTGAAAACCTGCGCTTCAGTCCGCCGGGGGTTGAAACCCCCGTCTCAAAGCGAAAGTCCTCTTAAGAGGACTGAAACCCACACATACTAGACTTTTCAGTCACTTAAAACTCACATCTTGCACCGTCAAGAACAGGCAAGATGCCTGTTCCACAAGAGATGAATTTCATTGTGGAACAGGCATCTTGCCTGTTGCTGACAATGGTGCCATATCTCAGTTTTAACTGACTTTAGCTGTTAGACAGGGGTTTTCAACCCCTGGCGGGCCTTGGGAGGCAACGGGCGGGCCTGTAGGCAAACCAACTTGAGAAACTTACTTCTTAAAACTCTCGCTCAAAATAACATTAAAGCTTACCAAGAAAACGAGTAAATCTATTATAATTTTTGCGATACCGCGCAAGTCTCAGCAGAGTTCGATCGCTCTCTTAAAAAATAAGCAAAATGGCCAATAGTCAACAACCAATTCAAGGTTAAGATATAAACTTATAAAACCAGGGAAGTTCGCTCCATCACACACACAGCTTATGCCGATAGCTCATATCATTGGACTAGGAAAATCAGGAATTGCCGCCGCCAGACTGCTAAAACGCGAAGGATGGGAAGTAACGCTGAGCGATCGCTCATCTTCCCCCAATTTGCTCGAACAGCAACAGGAATTCGCTAACGAAGGAATTCAGGTCGAGTTAGGTAAATCTTTTGAACCAGTCGAATCTATAGAATTAATAGTAGTAAGTCCGGGCGTTCCCTGGGACAGTCCAGCATTAGTGCGCGCCAGAGAGTTAGGCATTGAAACAATCGGAGAAATGGCTCTCGCGTGGCGTTACCTCAAATCTCCTTGGGTGGGAATTACCGGCACTAACGGCAAAACTACTACTACTGCTTTAATTGCTGCTATTTTTGCAGAGGCAGGGCTTTACGCTCCCGCTTGCGGCAATATTGGCTATGCTGCGTGTGAATTAGCTTTAGCCGAAAAACAACCGGATTGGGTAATCGCAGAAATCAGCAGCTATCAGATAGAATCCTCGCCGTTTGTAGCGCCGAAAATCGGAGTTTTGACAACTTTGACGCCGGATCACCTCAGCCGCCACAAAACTTTAGAAAATTACTACAACATTAAAGCGCATTTGCTGAAAAAGTCTGAATTGCAAGTAATTAACGGCGACGATCCTTATTTGCGGCAGCAAGGAATTGACGTTTGGCCGGATGCGTGCTGGACGAGTGTCAAAGGTGAAAAACATTTGTTGGGAAAACGCACTTTTGGAGCGTACATCGAAAACGGTTGGGTAATAGCTCAAAGCGAGAAAATTTTGCCTGCTAATTCTTTGCGGATGGTGGGAGAACACAATTTGCAGAATTTGTTAATGGCGGTGGCTGCGGCTAATTTTGCGGGGATAGATAAAAGTGTGATCGCCCGGGCGATCGCTAAATTCCCCGGAGTTTCGCACCGCCTCGAACACATCTGCACTTGGGAAGGCATAGATTTCATCAACGACAGCAAAGCTACTAATTATGACGCCGCCCAAGTCGGGTTGGCTTCTGTCAGCGCACCGGCGATTTTAATTGCGGGTGGCGACGCCAAAGAAGGGGACGATCGCGCATGGATTGATACAATCAAGGCGAAAGCTGCTGCGGTGCTGCTAATTGGGGATGCAGCGAGTCTTTTTGCCTCGCGGCTCGAACAAGCAAATTACAACGCTTGGGAAATTGTCGAAACAATGGAACGAGCAATCCCGCGATCGGCAGAATTAGGCAAACAGAACAACGCTAAAGTAGTCCTGCTTTCCCCAGCCTGTGCTAGCTTCGATCAATACCAAAACTTCGAGCAAAGGGGCGATCATTTCCGCCAATTATGCCTCGAATCGCTAGTTTAGATATGTCATTGTTCGCTGTGTACAAATTCAGATTGTTCTACACAGCGAACACTAACAAAATTCAATCTGCGTTCATCCGCGTCTATCGGCTTATATCTGCGGTTAAAAATTAAAACCTCTGATTTTTGTCAATCTACTTTAACTAGCAGTCTTCCAAACAGTCTTAATCCTATCCTGTTGTTCCCATTCTAGCTCATAAAAAACTAGCATCATTTCCTCATGAGTGTAATCAATAATTATTGCAGCCAATTGAGCCGCAGTTTCCGCTTCCAGCATTGCTAGTTTCAATTGGGTCATTGCTTCTTTATCCATCAACAGTAAAATTTTAATTTTGACCTCATTAAGATTTTAATTTTCCCGACAAATCTCTTTCAGTTGTGCATTAAAACTGGCAATCTTAGCAGCACTTATTGTATCAGAATGCGGCGAGGAAATTTTAATTTTTTGGCTGCAAATCTGAGAGATAAATTTTTCATCAATCTCCAGAATATTGCCTTGGGAAGCGACATTTTTTTGCAACAAAATTGCGATTTCTATTTCCAGTTGGCGATAGCCTTGCTGAAAGAAATCTTGAGAGTTAGAACGGAACAAACCGCTATTAACTGGCTGAATTTGGCTGGGTGTCAGCGATTGAGCCGAGACGGCAGCCGGAAATCCCAAAGATGCGGCTAGCCACCAGCTAGAAATTATCTGTTTGAGGATGCTGTTCATCACTGTCGGGAGGAGTTTTTACCTCAGTTGGTTTCTCGTTTTCTGACTCACTTGCTAATTCATCTTCTCGTTCAAGTTTTTCTTGCCACTCGACAAGCTGCTGAAAAAGTTTCGGCTTAATTTCAAATACGGGTTTGTTGGTTTCTGACATATTGACTCCTAAAATTTATTACATTTAACTGGTTCCGTTGCTCTCTCTGCCTGGGACTGCCCACAGCCTCAGCCTCGTTTTTTCAGCAGGAAAATTGGAGGCTGAGCCTCCCGATCTGGGTTTCCAGGGAAAGCCTGGAAACGAGTAGAAAAACAAACAATTATGTCGCTCGGAAGCTAGGCCCAAACCTTCAGTAGCGACATAATTATGCTAATTAAGGAACCACCAAGCAAAGCTAAAGTAGCTAAGGTACTAATGCCAAATCCTGCCGCTCTTTTTTCGGCAGCTTGATAGTAACCCCAAGCAAACAAAATGCGTCCAACTATCCAAACTGCGCCGATACCCGCCCCCCAAATTGGGCTGATAAATTGCGAGAACAGCCACAGCGAGGGCAAAAATAGAATCATTTGCTCTAAGGTATTTTGCTGAACTCGCACCACTCGCTCAAAGTCTGGGTTTCCTGTCATCTGCGGGGGAGAAACTTTGTGTTTGAATCTAGCTCTACCGACGTTGATGGTAACAACGAAGTAGAGAATTAATGCTGAAACAGTAATTAGACTAGGCAAAAGTGTCGCGTTTGCTTCTGCGAGCATGATTCGGTATTATTGGTGTGAAGTAGATATATTGATTATAAATCAATTATTGCCGATCGCGTCATTCATCGCCATCCCGTTATTTAAGGCAGCGGATTTGATGCAACTGCTGGGTATTAGTGGCGCGGCAATTCCTGGCAATTCCTTTTGGGTTCCGCGACATCCTCGAAAACTTGCTGGCTGAGATTTTGATTCTTTTGCTCCCTCCTGCATACGGATACAAGCCCCAGACTCTTGTCGTGAGTAGCCCAAATTTTAGACTCTTATTCAACCTCCCAGATATATCTGTGGAGTAAATCTCAAATCTCAAATCTCAAATTTGTAGAGTAAATTTAAAATCTCTAATCTAAAACTGTAAAAATTGAGGAGGCTGACGCACCATACAATAATTTGAATATGAGCTAGATCATAGAAAGATTTGGCAGAATTTGCCAAAGTGAGAGTAAGGTTAAATAGGAGGTCAATTTAATGACCAATACTGCTCTCAATTTTAAGACTGCACCGGGACATGAAGTCCTGGCGGCGGCTGGCAAGACAATGCTGAGACCGGGGGGGAAACTTGCTACGGAACAGTTATTTGAATGGGCGGAGTTTCAACCGGGCGAGACTGTTTTGGAGTTGGCTGCTAGTTTTGGATATAGTTCGATCGCCCTTGCTAAACGTTTTGGCGTAAAAGTAGTGGGAGTTGAGAAAAATCCCGAGAGTGTAGCCCGCGCTCGTGCTAATGTTGCAGCAGCCGGTTTGAGCGATCGAGTAGAAATTGTGGAAGGAGATATTTTTCACTTGGATCGGATTTCCCAACAGTTTGATTGGGTGTTGGCTGAAGCTATCCTGACAATGCAGTCGCCGTCGGGGAAAGCTAAAATTGTATCGGGAATTTGCGATCGTTTAAAACCAGGCGGCAAGTTTCTCTCTCACGAACTTTTAGCCCGAAACCGAGAATCTGAAATTCACAAAGCTTTATCAGAAGTGATTCGCGTCAATTCAACGCCTTTGTCTGAGTCTGGCTGGATTGCTGTTTGCCAAAACGCGGGTTTGCAAGTAGAAAAGTGTCAAACGGGGGCGATGGGACTCCTCAACTTGCCGCGAATGCTGCAAGATGAAGGGTTTGTGGGTACTGTTCGGATTTTGTGGAATATATTAAGTCGATCGCAAATTCGCGATCGTATCTTAGCAATGCGTCGAGTTTTCCAGCATTATCAACAAGATTTAGGCTACATCGTTATCTCTGCCAAAAAACAATCTTAACCCAGTCAATCGATTTTCGATTTTCGATTTACGAGGGAAGAAAGTGAAGCCACTGATAAATTCGCGGCTTGTGACCAAATTAATTAATTGTCAAAAACTATGACTACTACTCTTTTACCGCTACAATCTTCAGCTATCCAACTCCGAGACGCAATTCAATATCCCGCCGCCGGAGTGTCGAGCAAAGTTTTAATCAAAGACAATAATTGTCAGTACAATTTACTTTGTCTGGCTGCTGGTAGCGAGGTTTCCGAGCACTCTTCGCCCCGCAATGCCACAGTTAATGTCATCGAAGGAAAGGGGATTTTGACTCTAGAAGGCAAAGATATTGTCTTGGAACCGGGGGTGTTTGTTTTTCTGCCCGCCCGCGCCCTCCACGCTTTGAAAGCTGAACAAAATTTGGCATTTATCTTGACACTTTCTGAGGCTAATTAATTTCCGCAATATTGCTGTAGGGGCTGGTTTTACCAACCCTAATTGTCTAAAATCAATAATCTCATAAACCCGCCCCGATTCACAGGTTGTGGGGGACGGGTTTATATAGATAGTGAGTTGCAGTCAAATATTGTTTGTGAAACCCCCCTACAATAATTGGGAGTTTAACATTTAATCTATTTCTTCTCCCGAGGCGAGAGCTTCTAATTTTCCCCAATCCAATACATTAATTTTACCGCCTCGACTGTAGGAGACAAACGGTTTTAGTTTCTTAAATAACCGCACGCATTCTTCGTAAGTAATTCCAATACTGCGAGCAATTTGATAGTAGGGAAAATGTTTTTCTAAACATACACTATTATCTGCAATCTTCGTACCTTGCTCGACGGCAAAGTAATGAATAAATCGGGCTAGCCGCACGATCGCCCTTTCCGACACCAAACCGTGCACTGTCTCGTGCAGTTGCTGCAACCGCTGATTAAAAACCGCCAATATTCGCAAAGCAATCTCGGGATTTTCCCGAATTGCTGCTAGCAAAACTTCCCGTTGTGTGGTAAGAACTTCCACATCAGTTTCTGCTGTCACCGTTGCGGGGGCAATGCCGTTGCCTAGCAAAGCAGGTGCGGCAAAAATATCTCCCTGAAATAAAGTGCGGAGAATTGTTTCTTTGCCCGCCGCCGCTGTTTTTACAACCCGCAGAGAACCGCTCAAAAGAGTGTATAATTTTTCGGGTATGCGATCGCCCTCATACATCACAACTTCTCCCTGTCGGTAAGTCCGAATTGCTGTGTGTTCTTGCAATCGCTCTAATTCAGTTGGGTTTAAGCTGGCAAATATTCCAATTTTAGCCAGTTGCTCAACAGTTGCTTTCATACATTTAACTCTACCCGATAGGAACCCATTGACAGTATAATAAAGGTGAATTCAGAATAGATCGAGACAAGTAGAGCCATCTACGAAAATGCAGAATCCCAATATCAGCGATATTATTGTGATGAGATAGCTGGCGGATTTGTGCTAATCTAACGCCACCAAAATCTTAACAATTCGGAATTCTTTCTTACTGAAGTTTTGGCTAAAATAGGGATGAGAGTTAAAATGCTGAGCGAGCAAGAAGTAGAGGGTGTGACAACGCCAGATGCTGAGAGAGACGGTCAGATTTGCGAATTTAAGGAGTTGACAGAAGAGACTTAAAACATCACATATTGAGTTCAAGAACGAATCAGCGGGGCAAAAAGTCAAGGTGTGGCAGTCGTAATTATTCATGTCAATCGAAAAAGTTCCGAGATTTGGAAGATAAACGGCGGCATCAGAAAAGCTTTTTATAGGGACGAAATGCAACTGATTGAAACCATTATATTAGTATTCGCAAGCGAAAACCATCAAAAACTTACTAGGGAGGAATGGGAAAATGAAAGACGTTTTTAAGGAGTTTGAAGAAATTATACAAACCAGCTTAAAGAATAATATGTCGCGAGATGCCAAATTGATGACAGTTGGGCAAATTTTATATGCTGTTACCCGCGACGATCTAACCAGAGAAGAAGGTCGGCAGCTTGAAGAGATGATGGGTGGCAGAGTACACCGGGCAGAGGCACTTGAGAACAGCATTTTTGGCTATCCAGTAGATACAGCCACTAAATCTTTCGATAAACCTCTGGTTATTGCCGGCAAAACTTTTCATTCTCGCTTGATGACGGGGACGGGAAAATATCGCAGCATTGCAGAAATGCAGCAAAGTGTCAACGCTAGCAGGTGCGAAATTGTGACTGTAGCTGTGCGGCGAGTGCAAACAAATGCTCCCGGTCATGAAGGATTGGCAGAGGCTCTTGATTGGACGAAAATTTGGATGCTGCCAAATACTGCCGGTTGTCAAACTGCAGATGAGGCGATTAGAGTAGCTCGTTTGGGCCGGGAAATGGCGAAACTTTTAGGGCAAGAAGACAATAATTTTGTCAAGTTAGAAGTGATTCCCGATGCTAAATATTTGCTGCCAGATCCGATCGGCACTTTGGAAGCTGCAGAACAATTAGTTAAAGAAGGTTTTGCCGTTTTGCCCTACATAAATGCCGATCCCTTGCTGGCAAAACGCCTCGAAGAAGTCGGTTGTGCGACAGTCATGCCTTTAGGTTCGCCCATCGGTTCAGGGCAAGGGATCAACAATGCGGCTAACATTCAAATAATTATTGACACGGTAAATATTCCTGTGGTAGTCGATGCGGGAATCGGAACGCCCAGCGAAGCAGCCCGAGCAATGGAAATGGGAGCCGATGCACTGTTGATTAATTCCGCGATCGCCAATGCCCAAAATTCCCCGGCAATGGCAAAAGCAATGGGAATGGCAGCAGAAGCGGGGCGGATGGCGTACTTAGCAGGTAGAATGCCGATCAAAGATTACGCGATCGCCTCTTCTCCCCAAACAGGCACTGTCACCTCCAAATAAATGGCCGAATTTTCCTGGGCGCTTTTTTGGTACAGTTGTAAACATCAAAAATATTAAGGATTGTGACTGATGCCTTACATCAAAGATGACGATGGACGCCTGAACAACTTTGCTAAAGAGCCGAAGGTGTATGAAGCCGTACCTCCCAACAAAAATCAGCAACGGAACTATATCATCATGGGAATTGCAGCAGCCATGTTGGTCGCGGGTTTGGTGTTTGTGGCTGCTTCCGTCTAAAAGCTGGGCTGAGACTCAAAGCTGATTCAAATCGCAATTTTAAATAATCATTGAACAAACCATGTTTTCCCACCAATGGAAACATGGTTTTTGTGTTTCAATACAAAGCAGGTAGTTGCGACAATCCTGAAGCGTGCCGAGCAAGCTGGAAAGCTAAATAATATCAATTCCGGTTACACCGGAATGATTGGGTGTGGGATGTGGGGAGTGGGCAGTGGCGGAATGTGGAATTATTGACCTTGACTCGATCGTGCCCATCCAACCGGAAACGATATAAGACCAGCAGAAATTTGGTTCTTTGCTCTCGGCTGTCAGCTTCAGGGACTTGGGTTGCACTTAATCACACTGGTTCGTCACCCACATAAAATGGCCAATTGAAAATCTACAATCCTTTAGTCATCACCGGTGCGATTGACTGCCTTCAGGGCTTAGTTGTGAGTTATGAGCGATCGAGATTTCAACTCTCAACTCTACAATCTAAAATCTACAATCCAAAATCTAAAACCTAAAATCTAAAATCTAAAATCTAAAATCGGCTGACCCTGATGTCTATTCCTTCCCAAAAAGTTTCTAGCTCGAACAAGCTGATCTACCAACGCTTGAAACAGGCGATCGACCTCAATTTACGCCGTCAAATTTTTATCGCCGCCTGCGACGACTTGTGCTTGCGGGACTGTCTGGCAGCCCGCTTGCAGACAGAATTAGCAGCAGAGAGCGCAGGCTCCGATCCTCGCTCACCGATCCACTACCCCCGATTTGTCAGTTTGGAACTTGACTTGAGCGATCCAAATCCTTGGGGTTCGATCGCCGCGTGGCTGACCCAACACCCACCGCCGCAAAACAGGGGCAGCTACAGCCCTTTGCCGGGATTTCAAATTCTTGGGGCAGAACACCTGACCAGGCAGTCAGCAGCCGTGCAGTGGTCGTTCCTGAGCTATTTGAGAGACATCGAAGCAAACCTGCAAATGTGCGAGTCTACTGTGTTGCTGTGGGTGTCGCGGCCCTGGCTGAGTTCGATCGAGCACTCCGCGCCGGAATTTTGGCACTGGCGAACCGGAGTATTTGAGTTTGAAGGCGAACCAACTCCAGCTAAGGGAGACTTCGGGCACTTTGATGACTTCGGGAACTCAGGAGACTTGCGAAACCTGCGGGACAACGGAGACTTTGGCAACCAACTTTTAATACCTTCTTTGTCTGGACAATACCCAATTCCCGACGAACAATCCCCAATTCCCGATCGACAATCCCCAATTTCCTATCCCCCGTCCCCAGCGCCAGATTCTAAATCCGTCCAACTGACAGAGGACGAACAATCCCCAATTTCCCATCCCCCGTCCCCAGCGCCAGATTCTAAATCCGTCCAACTGGCAGATTTGGTGCTAGCAGCGGCTTCTGAGGAGTTGGAAGCAGAAAATGATGCCGCATCGGAGGACAATTTTCTGCCGCTGCAAACTCTGCAATACATCGAACTGCTGCAAGAACATCAGTGTTCTTGCGAAGCTTTGGCTTTGGCCTATCACAGTTTGGGGAATTACTACCGCGATCGCATTCTGGGCGGAGACGTTTCAGAGCAAAACCTGACAATCGCCATTCGCGCGATCGAACAAGTGATTGCGTATCTCGACGTTGACAGCAACTCGCAGCAAAATCAACCACTAACTGAGGAATGCGCGCGGCTGATTGCCCAATTGACACAAAATTTAACTCAGTACGCCCAGGAGTCCAACAGCCTACCGCCAATTTCCGATCTGCTCAACGATCTCGGCACTCTCTACTGGATGCTGTCGCGCGATCGCACCAATGCCCTCAACGCCTCAGATCCGGTATCCAGCCTTGAACGCAGCATCGCCCTCTACCTTGAAGGTTTGAACCGAACAGATGCCGAAACCGTACCCCAAACCCGCGTTAGATTAAACAAAAATTTGGGCATCGCTTCGGCCGATTTAGCCCGCTATCGAGACAAGACAGAGAACTTGCAGCACGCAGTTGCAGCTTACCAACAAGCGCTGCTGGATCTAGACCCCGCCGTGGAGCCCCAGCAGTACGCTGCTGCTCAGAATAATTTGGCGACAGCATACTGGAATTTAGCCCAAGATGGTGAGCCGATCGTATATCTCAAAAGCGCGATCGCAGCTTACACCCAAGCCCTCTCCTGCTACAGTCCCGAACGAGAACCCCTCAACTATGCCGGAGTGCAAAATAACCTCGGTACCGCCTGCTGGAACCTAGCCCAGCACGAACCCTCAGAACCCCTGCTAGTCAGGGCGATTTCCGCCTACCGCGAAGCATTGAAATACCGCACCAGAGAATTAGTACCCGCAGCAGCAGCCGCCACCTACAATAATCTCGGTACCGCTTATTGGCATTTGGCGAACCAGTTTCAGCAGAAACGAGCGCGGACGGAATCATTGCAGCAGGCGATTACCGCCTACGAAGCCGCCCTGGATATCGCCGGAGAGCTCGATCGAACCCAACTCACCTTTGACGCCTTGGCCGCCCGCAACAATCTCGGACTAGCCCACTATCAACTAGCCATAGAACCAGATTTTGCCGCTAATAAAGCTGCACAGACAAGCCATCTAGAAGCAGCACTGCACCACCAGTTGCAAGTGTGCGCCGAATGGGGACAACATCTCAATGACAAAGGGTTAACATATGGGGATAAACTCAACCTGCAAGCCCCGGCAAACTCCCAAGCTGCTGATTCCAGGCAAACAGCATTGAGCTATATTGTCAAAACGATTAGAGCTTTCTATAGTGAATGTGGGCTGCCAGGCCAAAATTTAGCCTTATCCAAAGTTCCTGGAGATTTATTGCCTGAAATTTTGCGTAGGTTATAAATAGGGCTATAACTATTAAAAGCTCAATTTTTTCGAGATTTGTATCCAGTTTTCTATTATTATGGCTGAATATTCTTGCCTAATTCTTCAAGCAAACTTGTGGTCATGGCCCCTGTAAAAATCCTTGTGGTTGATGACGACCCGGCAATCCGAAATTTAATTCACCGTTTTTTGAGCCAGCAAGGTTATCAAGTTGAGTCTGGCGAGGACGGTCAGACTGGTCTGGAATTATTTGAGCAACTCAATCCTGACTTAGTAGTTCTAGATGTAAATTTACCTGATACAACTGGTTACAAACTGTGTCAAGAAATGCAAAGACGCACGGGCGTGTTTGTGTTGATGCTGACTGCCCGAACCGATGAAGCTGACAAAATGAAAGGGTTTGCCGAAGGTGCTGACGACTACATTACTAAACCTTTTAGTCTTGTAGAGATTGGAGCTCGCGTTGCAGCAATTTTGAAGCGCAAACGCATTGTTACTCCCGCCGAACAACAAACTCTTACTTTTGGAGAGCTACTAATAGATCCGGTTCGCCGCGAGGTAATTCTCGGCAGTCAGATAGTTGCTTTGACTGCTTTAGAATTCGATCTGCTGTACTGTTTGGCCAGCAAACCAGGTCGCGTGTGGAGGCGATCGGAATTGCTGCATGAAGTGTGGGACTACGAGTATGTAGGAGCCGATCGCGTGGTGGATGTCCATATCGGTCAAATTCGCCGCAAAATTGAACTAGATCCCAATCAAATGCCGATGATTCAAACCGTCCGGGGGGTGGGTTACAAATTTGAACCCACAACCTAGTAACATTCGGCATTGGGCAGCGGATATGAAGGCAGAAGGCTGTAGGTGCGGGTTCACCAATATCTCGGATTAACATACTCGATATTTGTAAACCCGCCCTCCCGACACAATAATTCAGATCGATCGAGTATCTGATTGTTTGTTCTGCAAATACTCGCCCACTTCTCGTGCACGCTCAAAACCCCTTCGCACGCAATCTCCCAAAGCCACGCCGCCAACGTAGTTGCTGCACAAATACAGCCCAGGCAAAGATTTTAAGCCCTCATCGATTTGTTGCAGGCGATCGAAATGACCCAAATTGTACTGAGGAATCGCCCGCTTCCACACATTCACCGCTAAAACTTTGGGCTGTGGCACATCTGGTTTCAGCAAAATCCGAGACAAATCTCGGTGCACCTCCCGAACGATTTGTTCTGAGTCGAGATTGCCAATTTCCGAATCAGTAGCCCCCCCGATGTAACTGCTGAGAGTTTGCCACCCGGCAGGCGCGCGGCCGGCAAATAAACTCGATGTCCAAATCGTCCCCAGAGTGCGAATTCCCTGCCCCCTCGGAATTAAATTTCCAAAACCTACTAATTTTTCCTTGACATCCGACTGCGGATATGCTAGCACAACGCAGGCAACCGTAGGATAAGTAAAAGCTTGTAAAGCACTGCTAACTTTCGGTTGCAGAGGCTGCAACAAATCGGCTGTAACGTAAGCCGGCGTTGTCAAAACCACGGTGCGCGCCTCAACTTCCTGCTGTCCGTCGGGCGTCGAGAATACAGCAATGTAAGTTTCGCGTTCTGTACGCTGGAGGCGAGTCAGGTGCCAATTGAGTTTCACACGATCGCCCAATTGAGCAGCGATCGCCTCCGGCAAAGCCTTCAAGCCCTGTTTGAACGAACCCAACTCCCCCGGTCTAGTCTTAGGAACATTCGGGTCTGCGGGCAATTTTTTCGGTCTTTTCCTAGCAGAAAGCAGCGCCCCCGCCACCAGCCCGCCACCCATATCAGCCATCTTTGCTACCCGGCCAAAAGCCGCCGCCGCGCTAAGTTGTTGCGGATCGCCGGCATAAACCCCAGAAACAAAAGGTTCCACCAACCGCTGCATCACTTCCGTACCGAGATGACGGCGGAAAAATTGAGAAACAGTTTCCTCGTCACCCTGCTGCGAAAGTCCAGCACCCATTGCCGGCGCGACAAACCCCAAAGCCCCGAACAACGCCCGCAGTTTGCCCGGAAAACTCAGTAACTGAGACTGAATCATCGCCGGTGGAGTCATCGGCACCGGTTGCAGCTTTTTTTGCCAATAAACATAACGAGGCAATTTGCGATCGGCAAAAATCAATTCTTGCTTCAATCCCACATCCACAGCCAACTTCATCAATTCTGGCGTCGGCGAAAAACTGTTCGGGCCCTCCTCCCAGAGAAACCCTTCCGCTGTCACAGTGGTGATGTTCCCGCCCACACGTCCCTGACTCTCAGCGACTAAAATCTTCAGCGAGGATGGACTCGTTGCTTCCTTGTGAAGTGCGTGCGCCAAACTCAAACCGCTAATACCCGCACCCACAATTAAGGTATCTAATAGTTCCATATTACATAGAAAAATATCGCAATCTTTATGTTACATGGCTTTGCACGGCTTGCGTTCTTTGCTTCGCGTACTGCCAAACCGCTTTCAGATTACCGAATTGGGAATTGCGAATCGAGAATTGAGAATCGGGAATTGGGAATTGGGAATCGGTAAGCTGTCTGGCATTTCTGAAGCATTTTTCTCGCAGGTTGTGGATTAACCTCTGCCCGCCTCCCCGTCTCTCGGTCTCTCCATCTCGCTTTTGTATCCGCTGGGTCTGGTGTAAAAAAAGAGCATCTGCTGTAATTAAGCTCTATTCCCCAAAATACTATATTCTTTAAAATTTTTGTATTATAGGGAACAGCGCCGAAAATTGCACCGGGAAACGCAGCAGTACAGTGCCCAAAAAGATTTGAGTGGGTTAAACTAACTTTAGGAAAATTTTACAGCTTAAGCAAGTCAGCACCCCGCTCTGAAGAGATGCGGCTTTATGCCCTAATCAAAAGAGAGAGTTGACTTGCGATCGTCTTAACTGATTACGTTATCAAAATTATGGGTGTAAGCTCAAGCTGCTATGCGATCGCGGGTGAAATATTTGAAACGGTAATTGTTCCGTTGAAAATAGATCATAAAAGTACCAAGCGACCCAGTAGCCCTGTGTAGCAATAATCAGTATTCAAGGCGGTTAAAACTGCCTGATGCGTGCTGCCTCGATCGGTCTACAGACACGAGGTTTCCGTAATACTAAGCTTTTCTCATGAAAAAATACCCATGCAGGAAGTTATCAACTCGTTTCAGTCTTTTTTCTCTAACTCTGTTGATGCTTTCCTAGAGTGCGATCGACAGCAAAAGTACCTATCGATCAATCCTGTCGCTGCTGCTTGGATGGGATTGGAGCCTACTGAAATAGTTAACCAAACTAATCAGGAATTATTAAAATTATATCCCAATAATGCTGCTGTCAAAAATATAATCTCGCAGATTGATTCCTGCCTGCAACAAGTATTTATAACCGGGAAAAAACGGCTGGCAATTCATGAGGTGATGGCAGCAGACGGCGGGATTAAAATTTACGAAACGGCTTACACGCCAGCGGTGGATGCCTCTAGCAACCAGATGCGGGTTTTCGGCGTTGGTAGAGATATCACCAGGCACTACCGCTGGCAGCAGCAGAAAACTCAACAGTTACGCCGGTCGAACCATTTACTGTGGTTGAATGCAGCTAACAGTCCGCTGGCAATGGTAGGCTGGGATGAAGATTTTCGGATCGTTCAGTGGTCGAAACGCGCCGAGGAAATCTTTGGCTGGACATCCGATGATATGATGGGCAAGCACTTCGGCGATTTGGCTTTGGTTTGCGAGGAAGATAGAGAGGCTATAAGCGCGATCGAGCTTGAACTAGCCACTGGCAACGGCAATACTTCAATTAACCGCAACTATACTAAAAGCGGGCAGGTAATTTGGTGTCGCTGGTTCAACTCGATTATTCGCAGCGGCGACACTTTTACCGTGCTTTCTTTGGTGGAAGATATCACCGATCGCAAACGATTGGAAGCAGAAAAAGCCCAAGCTTCTCGCCTCACAGCAATGGTAGCCGATGTGGGTATTGCCCTGACCAAACACCCTCAAGATATCCTGCTTCCCTGCTGCGAGGCAATGGTGCGGAATATTGATGTCGCTTCTGCTGAAATTTGGACTTTTAACTCTCAACATAATCTTTGGCAATTGCAAGCAGCCTCGGGAATATACAGTCGCACAGACGATCGGGCTAGCTTTATTGAAAGTAAGGTTAACTCGATCGCCAAACAGCAAAAACCGGAATTTGACTGCGGATTTGAACTGAAGAATTTTGGCTTCCCAGAGGAAGAATCTGCGAAATCAAAAGAGGTACACAGTTCCGAAGTAGCAATTCTCAACACCAGCCAAAAGCCGACAAATTGCCCAATACCTAAGCAAATTCTCACCTTCGCAGGCTACCCTTTGATAGTCGAAGAACGGCTGGTGGGAGTCATGGTAATTATCAGCCGCCAGCCCCTGACAAGACCCTTTCAGGAAACTTTAGCATCGGTTGCGGATGTCATCGCTTTAGGCATCGAACGCAAGCGTGCAGAAGCTGAATTAAAATCAGCTAGAGGCTTCCTCAATTCCGTAGTAGAAAATCTGCCGGTGGGAGTTTTTGCTAAAGATGCTTCTTCGCTGAAATTTGTGCTGTGGAATAAAGCGGGAGAAACGATCGCAGGTGTTACCTCTCAAGAGGCGATCGGCAAAAATGACTACGATATTTACCCCAAAGAACAAGCTGATGTTTTCACTGCTCAAGACAGGGAAATATTGACCGGCGATCATAACCAATCTACTGTTAAAGACATAGCCGAAGAGCCGATCCAAACTCGCCACAAAGGTATGAGAATACTGCACACCCGCAAAGTGCCAATTCTCGACGCCACAGGTCGCCCTCAGTACGTTTTAGGTATTACTGAAGATATCACCGAACGCAGGCAGGTAGATGAAAGCGTGCGCCTCTACGACCAAATTGTCGAGAATATGCAAATTGGTTTGTACGTCTACCATTTAGAAAACATAGACGATGACAGCACCCTCAGAGCGATCGCCTCAAATCCTGCGGCTACCCTATTTACCGGATTAGAAATGGCAGATGTTTTGGGAATGACAATCGACGAGATTTTTCCCCACCTGCGATCGAAAAACATTCCCCAAGCATTTGCTGCGGTAATTCGCAGCCAGAAAGCCGTAGAACTTGAAGATATTGACTGCGATGAAGGCGGCAGAATAACTCGCGCTTTTTCTATTAAAGCTTTTCCATTACCCAGCAACTGCGTCGGTGTTGCTTTTGAAAACATTACTGCTCGCAAGTGCCTAGAACTAGAACTGCAGGCGTCGTTGGAAAAAACCGAACGTTCCGAACAACTCCTACGCACAGTAATAGACAAAACCAGCGACTGGATTTTTGCCAAAAACAAAAATTTTCGCTATATTTTGGCAAACAGGAGTTTCGCTCAAGCGATCGGCAAAACAGTAGAAGAAATAATTGGCAAATCCGATTTAGAGTTAGGATTTTCAGAAGATATCGTCTTTGGGAATTCCGCCCAAAATATTCGAGGCTTCCGCACAGACGACTCTGCTGTACTGGCCGGCGACATCATCCACAATCCCTGCGATGCGGCAACTATTGCTGACGGTTCAGTACATATTTTTGATACCCAAAAACTTCCCCTGCGCGACGCGGAAGGTAATGTATTTGCAGTGCTAGGTTTCGCTCACGATATTACAGAACGACATGAATCCGAAGCAGCTTTGCGTAGAAGTGAATTAAGATTTAGGTCTTTGGTAGCTAATATTCCCGGCGTGGTTTATCGCTGGAAGTGCGATTTTTCTACTAATTTTATTAGCGATGCCGTTTACTTATTAACCGGCTACCCAGCGGCAGATTTTATTTGGCTTTTGGACAGGAGATGCCGGACTTTTGCTAGCATTATTTACCCCCAAGATTTGGCAAAAGTAGAAGCAACTATTCGGCAAGGCATAGAAAACAAAGAGTCTTATAACTTGGAATACCGCTTGCTAGCAGCAGACGGCACGGTTAAATGGGTGTGGGATAAAGGTTCTCCTGTGTTCGACACAGATGGAAACGTTTGCTATTTGGACGGGGTGATTTTTGATATTAGCGATCGGTACTACGCTGAGGAAGCATTGCGCCAAAAAACTTTAGAGTTAGAAGCAGTTTTTCGCGCTTTGCCTGATTTGTATTTTCGACTAGATGCTGACGGTATAATTGTGGATTATTTGTCAGGAACTTCTTCGAGTTTATACGTACCTCCAGAACATATTATGGGTCAACGAATGACAGACATATTGCCACACAATGTCGCCTGCCAATTTGCCCAAGCAATCTTTGAAATTTCCGAAACAAGAAATTCCATCGATATAGAATATTCGCTTTCCATGCCAGAAGGAGAAAAAACTTATGAAGCCCGACTGTTGCCGTTTAATTCAGATCAGATTATTATTCTCGCCCGCAATATTACCAAGCGCAAACAAGCCGAAGCTCAATTAAAACATAAAAATCGCCAGCTAGAGCAAACATTGAAACAATTAGGCAGGACTCAAGCTCAACTAATTCAAGCGGAAAAGATGTCGGGTTTGGGACAGCTCGTGGCGGGAATTGCTCACGAAATCAATAATCCTGTCAGTTTTATTTACGGTAATATCACTTACGCTAGTGAGTATGCCAAAAACTTGCTGGAACTGTGCAGTTTGTATCACGCACACTACCCGGAACCTGTTGCTGTTATCCAAGATTTGGCAGAAGAAATAGAACTGGAATTCATGAAAGATGATTTCCCGCATCTGCTGACTTCAATTCAAACCGGAGCCGAGCGAATCCGTCAAATAGTTCTGTCTTTGCGTAACTTTTCCCGGCTGGAAGAATCAGATATTAAGCGTGTTAACATTCACGAGGGAATAGACAGCGCTCTGTTAATTTTGCAACACAAGATTAAAGAAAATGGCAGGAATCGTCCTATTCAAATAGTTAAAGAATATGGGGAATTACCACAGGTACAGTGCTACGTGGGGCAGTTAAATCAAGTGTTTATGAATATTTTAAATAATGCTATTGATGCTTTAGCGGATGTCAGGAATAGGAAGTTGGAATTGGCGAGTTATTCAGAAGAAGAACGGCAAGATTTTGCTAGTTTACCTTTAACTTGCGACACATTGCCGTGGATTCGGATTCGCACGGAGGTTCTGGAGAACAATCGGGTTGCGATCGCAATTTCCGATAACGGGTGTGGAATGGCAGAGTCTGTTAAATGTCGGGTATTTGACCCGTTTTTTACTACTAAACCAGTAGGCAAAGGTACAGGCTTGGGACTGTCTATCTCCTATCAGATTGTGGTGGAAAGACACGGAGGGACGCTGCAGTGCATTTCCGCGCCGGGAGAGGGAACTGAATTTGCGATCGAGATTCCAATTCGGCAGAGGTAATGAGTCATTGGTAATTGGTAGTTGCACAATAAAAATGATAATCTAATTAAAGGTTGTAAAAGTCAGGAATATTAGCATGGTATACAAAAGCATACATACTTCTAATGCCGTTGCCAAACCAATTAAAGAAGAAGATGATGATGATTCATACGTTGACTATTTTTATGACGATCAGGGGGCTCCGCCGGGAACTCTCGACTTAGAACCCGATGCGCCGCCTCCCGAGATTGTATTAATTGACTATTGCGAAACAGCAGCTACTCGCGCCCACTTGGCAAATCCTCGAGAAGGTGCTGCGTATTTAGATACAGCATCTGTTTCTTGGGTGGATATGTTGGGATTGGGAAACAAAGAAACTTGGCGGGAAATGGCCGAAGTATTTAATTTGCACGTAATGGCTCAGGAAGATGTAGTTAATGTTCCCCAGCGACCGAAAGTTGTAGATTATGAAGAACACATTTTAATCATTGCTTGGATGGTGATGCTTCATCCAGAATCAGATACTTTTCATAAAGAACAAGTAAGTTTTATTTTGGGCAAGCATTACCTGCTAACTGTTCAGGAAGAACCGGACTATGATTGTTTTGGTCCCGTGCGCGATCGCATTCGTAAAGGACAAGGAATAATTCGCAAACACGGAGCTGATTATCTGGCTTATACTCTGTTAGATTCGATTATAGATGGATTCTTCCCTGTATTAGAAGTTTATGGAGAGCGCATTGAAGAATTAGAAGATGAAGTGGTGCTGAACCCTACCCGCAAAACCCTGGAAAAAATCTATAAAATCCGGCGAGAATTGCTGACTCTGCGCCGCGCCATTTGGCCGCAGCGGGATGCAATTAATGTTTTAATTCGAGATAGCAGTGATTTAATTAGTCCAGAGGTGCGAATTTACCTGCGCGACTGTTACGATCACACAGTGCAGGTGATGGATATGGTGGAAACATATCGAGAGTTGTCGTCGGGTTTGATGGATGTTTACTTGTCTTCGGTTGGTAATAAAATGAATGAAATCATGAAGTTGCTGACTGTGATTTCGAGTATTTTTATTCCTCTAACTTTTGTGGCGGGAGTATACGGGATGAATTTCAATACAGAGAAATCGCCCTGGAATATGCCGGAACTGAACTGGTATTTTGGCTATCCCCTGTGTTGGGCAATTATGCTAGGTATCGCTTCTGGTTTAGTTTACTTCTTCTGGAAACGCGGCTGGTTTGATAATTTTTCTACTGTGAAAGAGGACTCATTAAAGTAACCGAATTGAAGATTTGAGATTGGGGAGTGAAGATTGAATAATTAAAAATTATGTGAGGTAAAAAGGTTTCGTGTCCCTAGTTAAATCCGTGCCATAAATCCTTACATGATAATTCCCAACTCTTCAGCTCCCTGATTCGTCCGTGAGTAAATTTAAGGGGAGTTGCATAGAAATTTAAGTGTTGGGCGGGCTTTCGGTTCCACCGTACAAGAGTTTGAATAAACACAAATGTCCAAATTAAGTGGGCGGCAAGTTAAAATCTTCAATCTCAAATCTTAGATTGATTGACGAACGATCGCGTACAATAAATCTGGGGAAAAAGTAGGCGCAGGCGGTTGCGGATGAGCGAAAGCTTGTCTGAGGAAAGTCCGGGCTCCCGAAAAACCAAACTTGCTGGGTAACGCCCAGTGCGAGCGATCGTGAGGATAGTGCCACAGAAAGATACCGCCCACCGATTTGAGATTTGAGATGTGAGATTTGAGATTGAATCAAAAATCAAGCATCGACAATCGCAAAGTGTTAGGGGTAAGGGTGCAAAGGTGCGGTAAGAGCGCACCAGCAGCATCGAGAGGTGCTGGCTCGGTAAACCCCAGTTGGGAGCAAGGTCGGAGGAACTATGGTTGGTTTTTTACCAGTTCCGTTTTTTGGTACCGCTTGAGGCGTCTGGTAACAGGCGTCCCAGATAGATAACTGCCCTCGAAAACTGCTTGCAGTGGAGAGAACAGAACCCGGCTTATGTCCGACTTTTTCCCCCCCATTTAATTAAAATTACCGGTTGGGAATAAGGTCAACAAATCCTTTCGACCTGTTTTATGTTGGGAAAGGTGTGCACTGCACACCCGGAGGAAGATTTTGGGTAAGGTGCACCATAAGCACCCGGAGAAATATTTAGTTTTTTAAATAAAAAAATATTAATATGAATCTGATACAAGTTTAAAAAAATAATGCAACTTTTGACAAGCTCGAAACCCGGATAGTCATCCGTCATCCGTCATTCTCAAATCTCAAATCTCAAATCTCAAATGGTATGATTTATCCGGGTCGCCAAAAGCAACTTAAAACATTAATTCAAAAATTGGGACTGACGGAGGATGCTTCGATCAAATGGCATCTCCTCGATTTAGCTTTGACTCATGCGAGCGCGTCAGCTAAGGCAAATTACGAGCAACTAGAGTTTGTCGGGGATGCAGTTGTGCGGCTGGCGGCGTCGGAATTGTTGTTTGAGATTTATCCTGACTGTACAGTGGGGGAATTTGCTGCTATTCGATCGATCTTGGTGAGCGATCGCATTCTTGCTAAAATCGCTGAAAGTTACGGGTTCGATCGCTATTTAATTGTTTCCAGCAGTGCCGCCTCGGACAAAACAGGCGCTGAACCCCGGCTGGCAGATGCTTTGGAAGCGGTACTGGCTGCGCTTTATTTGAGTACCCACAGCTTAGAATTAATTCGCCCTTGGCTAGATTCTCACTTTCAACGCTTAGCAACAGAAATCCGCAGTGATCCTGCTCGCCAAAACTACAAAGCTGCTCTCCAAGAGTTGACTCAAGGCAAATACAAAACTTTGCCCAAATATAGTGTGCAAGAAACCGGGACAGTGCAGGGCGGAGAGGATCGTTTTACCGCAGAAGTTCTCATTCAGGGAAAGTTGGTAGCAGAGGGAAAAGGTCGATCGATCAAAGCGGCCGAACAAGCAGCGGCTCAGGTAGCTTTCAATAAATTAGTTGGTAGTGAGTAGTCAGTTGACTGTTGACTGTTGACTGTTGACTGTTGACTGTTGACTGGTGTTATCAGTTATAGGTTATTTGTTAGCTGCTACCAATAACCAATAACCAATAACCAATAACCAATAACCAATAACCAATAACTACTGCCAACAGTCAACAGTGATTTTTTTGAGTTAAAACATAGATAATAACAAAATATGCTATAATTCCTGTGCGATTTTTGAAATTATAATCAATGAAAATCGGAATAGCTGTATTGGGTGCAGGTCGCTGGGGAGTTAACTTAATTCGCAACTTTCTGGAACATCCCAACAGCGAAGTTTTAGCGGTGGTAGACCCGAATCAAGATTCATTGGCGGCGGTTCAAAAACAGTTTAATCTTGATGCCTCGGTGATTCTAGCTACCGATTGGTCTCAAGTGCAAGCCTTGCCGGGACTGCAAGCTGTGGCGATCGCCACTCCAGCTTCCACACACTACACCCTCGCAGCAGCAGCGCTGAAACAAGGCTACCACGTCTTAGCAGAAAAACCCCTCGCCCTCAACCTGACTGAAGCAATAGAACTCTGTCAATTAGCCGAAAAACAGCAGCGGCAACTCTTCGTTGACCACACTTATCTCTTTCATCCAGCAGTTGATCGAGGCCAAAGAATTATTCAACAGCATCAACTCGGAAAATTGCGCTACGGTTACGCCCAACGCACCCATTTTGAACCGGTTCGCCATGACGTTGATGCCCTTTGGGACTTGGCCATTCACGATATCGCTATTTTCAATACTTGGTTGGAACAAACGCCAATTGAAGTAAGGGCGATGGGTACTGTATTTCCGAAGGAAGAAGGAAGAAGGAAGAAGGAAGAAGGAATAAATCAAGAAGCAGCAGAAATTGAAAATCAATTTTTACCTTCACTGCTGACTACTAATCCGGCAGAAAAACTAGCAGATTTAGTTTGGGTAACGCTTACTTATCCCGACGGATTTCAAGCATTTATTCACCTGTGCTGGCTAAATCCTGACAAACAACGGCGCTTAACAGTTGTTGGGAGTTTGGGAACCTTGATTTTTGATGAAATGTCGCCAGAAACTCCCCTGATTGTGCAGCGTGGCAATCCAGATTGGGGAGGCGAAGAGAATAACTCTTTTGAAAGTGCGTTAGCGAAGCCCTCGAAGAGGATCGCGCCGCAGCCAACAAGCATCAGACATCGCGAAGTGTTGAGTTTAGAACAAGTAGAACCGCTGAGGCGAGTGTGCGATCGCTTCCTCAACTGCGTGCAAACAAATACCCCCTGTCTTACCTCTTCGGGCGCGGCTTCCGTCGAATTAATCCGCATTCTCAGCACTTTGAGCAAATCCCTAGAACTCGGCGGACAGCCCCTAATACCCTTTTAGATTTTAGATTTTAGATTTTAGATTTTAGATTGGGAAAATCACTCCTCAACTTTTGAAATTTCCCTTTTCCGTTACTAAGTCGGGGCTGTGAAAATAAAAACTTGACTGCTGATTGACAGGCAAAGAAATCATCACCGTAGTACCTTGATTCACGCCCGCGCTGTGCAGGGTAATGCTTCCGATCATAGATTCCATGATCCTTCGCGAGATAGCCAAGCCCAAACCGTTACCGCCAAACCTGCGAGTTGTAGAACCATCAGCCATCACAAAAGGTTGAAACAATTTCTGCTGGTGCTCGGGATCGATACCAATTCCCGTATCTTTAATTGTCACCACCACCCAATCGCTTTGACCGCTGGGACCCGTCATACTTTCACCACTGCCGTTAAAACTACCAGAATTAGTCCTGGATTCTAGCCGCACAGATATCTTAATGCTGCCGGACTCTGTAAACTTAACGGCATTGCTCAAAACATTTAAAAACACCTGTTTTAGCTTCTCTGGATCGGCATGAACGATAATCGGATCATGAGGCTCTGGCAAACTTAACTTCAAGCCTTTTTCCTCAATTTGAGCCGATTGCAAATCAATCGCGTCTTCAAGTACCTGGGTAATGTCAACTACTTCTAACATCATGGAGAAGGTGCCGGATTCTATTTTAGCAATGTCCAAAATATCATTAATAATATTGAGCAATTGCATGGACGAGTCGTGAGCCCGCTGTAAAAATTCCATTTCTTCATCTCGGTCATCGCAGTAGCCGTCCCGCACAATTTGAATAAAACCAATAATCCCGTTGAGCGGCGTTCTCAATTCGTGAGAAATATTCCCCAAAAATTCATTTTTTAATTGATTGGCAACTTGCGCTTCTTTGGTTGCGACTTCTAATTCTCTGGCCCAGGATCTAAGGCGCTGCACCATGCTGTTGAGTGCTTCTGATAGTTGATTAAATTCCCTAATTTGGAAATCTTGGGGCACTGTCTGCGACGCTTCCGTATCTACTTTCATCGCGTAGTCTCTCAGTTTTTCCACAGGACGCGCCAAGTCGCGAGACAGATATAAAGTCGCGATGATACTAGCAGCAACCAAGCCTACAATTAAATTAAATAAAACTTGCTGAATCTCTTCCAAACCTGACAGAGCGTAATCTAAACGAGAGACAGCTAAAATAATCCACTTGCTGTTCTCCTGTGTAGTTGAAGGACTCGGGATAGCGGCGTATCCTGCTAGTAACTCTACACCATTTCTTTCAAAGGAAAATAGATGGAGAAAAGCTGTTCCGCCTGCGATCGCCCTTTTGGCAATACTTTTTAGTCGAGCGGCGTCTGCCTCTTGATCAATATTGCGGCCCACGCGGTTGACATTAGGGTGGGCCAAAATTGTCCCATCTTGGTCGATCGCCACCGTATAGCCAGCTAAAGAACCCTTGGGAGCGCTGGTTTGCACAGGCAAGGCCGACTTCAAACTCAAAGCATAACTCAACTGCAGGGTATTGCCCCGACGAATGTAAACAGGAGCGCTCAACACCAAACTCGCTTGGCTATGGGAGCCTTCTTTACCCGCCTCGGGAAAATCCTCAGCCCCCAAAGCCACCTTCTGATCGTTTGCTGTCGCCTGTCGCTGCGGAGGTAAGGACAGACGGATGTAAACGCTCTTGTCGTCCAGCAGCGTTTGCTGCTGCTGTACGGGTGGCCAAAATTTTGCCGGCAACGACTGAATCGGCTGCTGCCCGCAAGTGCTTGCTATCACTTGATTTGTCTTTACATTAGTCAATTGCAAGCAATCAACCTGCGCTGGCAACCGCTGCCCTAATTGCGCGATAAACTTTTGATAATCCTTCGGATCTACCGACTGCAACATCGAGCTTTCCGAAGCGCCGATCAGATTCGACTTCAGCGATTTCGCCCACTGGTCAATAGTTTCTGCTTTTCTGACTGCACTTTCTGTCAAGTTTTGACGAGCAGTTTCCAGAAGCGTCGAGCGTGCCTTGCGATAGGTAACATACTCCCCCACCAGTAGAACAGGTACGCTGAGCAACAAAATCCGCGACAGTAAAATACGGCGAAAGGAGGATTGACCTAACTTAACCATAGGAAATATCTAAATTAAGGTGCAACACCCAACAGCGACCATTAAAGTGAAATAAACCAGACCGAAAGCGTGAATCTGTCTAGGGGGCTCTGCTGACGGGACAACACAGCTTCAGAACAACATTTAAACACAATTATAGAAGCCACTGTAGTAATCTCGATTCTAAGTGTGTCAGCCCAAAGATGCTCAGCAATTTGTTTCGCAAATGCCTGTGATTCCGGTCACACTTCCCTTCTCAATTCTCGGAGCGACTGGCACCCGATCGCCCAGGGGCCCATTTTTCAGGCTGCAAAAAGCGTCGGGTAGACATACCGCCGTTGCTTGAAGCTAGAATCGCATAGATGCACTCGCCCCCAATTAACAGGCAAAAAGTTCGGTTTCCGGCTAGTGTACAGAGAGAATTCAGCTCGATCGGACTTTTTCTTTCCGAATGCCTTCGAGAGATGGGCGATGTGAGATTTGGCACCCTGTCAAAGATTTCTTTTGCCATCCGATTGATTCAGTGACAATAATTCACCTGTCAAACAAAAAGAATGAGACGATCGAGCTGCCGATCAACTCTGACAACCCTAATGTGGGGAACCTTGGCCCAAACAGTGCACCCACGCTCCGTAAATTCGCGGTCTCGGCAATAATCTCCATAGCTTAATCGATGAAAAAAAACTTTAGCAATTATACGTATTATTACACAAACAACCGTCCGAGATATCATCACGCATATTTGATATCTCCCCTTTTAGAAATGCTGGCGACACTTCAGCAGACCAGCAAGACAAAACTCCGAGTTTTGGATCTCGGCTGCGGCAATGGCAGCCTCAGTCACGTTATCGCAGAGCACGGCTGCGAAGTTGTCGGCGTTGACAGTTCTGCGCCCGGAATTGCCATCTCCCGTCAAAGTTTCCCCGATTGTCAGTTTATCGAAGCAGATATTTACGACCTTCCAGATACCGATATTTTGAACTCATTTGATGTTGTCTTAGCTATTGAAGTAATCGAACACTTGTTTTATCCTAAAGAACTAGCAAAAACTGCAAAGAGATGCCTCAATCCGGGAGGAAAATTAATTATTTCCACACCATATCACGGCTATTTAAAAAATCTGGCTTTAGCGGTTTTTGGCAAACTAGATAAACATTTTACCGTTCTTTGGGATAACGGTCACATTAAATTTTTTTCAGTAGAGACGCTGACCAAGTTATTAACATCTGAAGGATACACAGACATAAGATTTAAATTTGCTGGTCGGTGTCCCTATCTTTGGAAATCAATGTTATGCTCTAGTAAGTTTTCAGGCTAACCTGAAAACTTATGAATTGTAATTTGTCAATAAATTAAGTTTTTTGACTAGACCACCAGGTCTCATAAAAAGTAAAAAATAAGTTTCACTAAAAAAGTAAAATGACTGTTGGCATTTGGATATTAGGCGATCAACTGTGGGAGAACCAAGCTGCTCTCAACCGCATAGATGATAAATCCTCCCTACCTATAATTTTAATTGAATGTTGGCAGCACGTTCAACAGCGGCGCTACCACCAACAAAAATTAGTATTAATTTGGTCGGCAATGCGGCACTTCGCTAAAGAATTGCGCGGCGGTGGATGGCAAGTTACTTACCAAAAATCGGAGGACTTTGAAGCACCTCTCAAAGCTTGGATACAAGTTCACAATATCACCGAAGTGCGGGTGATGGCTCCGAACGATCGACCTTTTTTACAAATCGTTCACAACTTGCGACTCCCCTGCAAAACAACCCTGATTCCCAACAATCAATTCCTCTGGACAGAAACAGAATTCAAAGATTGGGCTTCAAGCCGCAAACGTTTGTTAATGGAAGACTTCTATCGAGCCAGCCGCCAACGTTTTCAAGTTTTAATGGATAGCAGCAATAAACCCATAGGAGGGAAGTGGAATTTTGACAAAGAAAATCGTCAGCCACCAAAAGGAAAACTGGATACACCGAAACCTCTCTGGTTTGAACCGGACGCCATAACTCAAGAAGTTATCGCACAAGTTAAATCTCTATCTTTCCCAACTTACGGCAAGATTGAACCTTTTCGTTGGGCGGTTACACGAGAGCAAGCAATGCAAGTATTAGATAATTTCATCGCACAGTGTCTCCCCGCTTTTGGCCCTTATCAAGACGCGATGGTGGCGGGGGAGGAAACAATGTGGCATTCTTTACTTTCTCCATATCTCAATATTGGCTTGCTGCATCCTTTAGAAGTTATTCAAGCGGCGGAAACAGCCTACCTAGAAAAAAACTTAAATTTAAACGGCGTCGAAGGTTTTATACGCCAAATTCTGGGCTGGCGAGAATACATTCGCGGTATGTATTTTTACGTGGATGCTGATTATTTTGAGAAGAATTGGTTCAACCACACTCAGCCGCTGCCGGAGTTTTTTTGGGACGCTAGTAAAACAGATATGAACTGTTTGCGCCAAGTTTTAACTCAAGTCGAAGGCAGCGGTTACGCGCACCATATCCAGCGGTTGATGATTTTGAGCAATTTTGGTCTAATTGCAGGAATCTCGCCCCAGGAGCTAGAAAAATGGTTCCACAGTGCGTTTGTGGATGCCTATGACTGGGTAATGCAGACTAATGTGCTGGGCATGGGTTTGTTTGCTGACGGCGGTGTGTTGGCCTCGAAGCCCTATGCTGCTTCTGCCAATTACATCAATAAAATGAGCGATTATTGTCGGGGGTGCAAATTCGATCGCACAGTGCGATCGGGCGAAAATGCCTGTCCCTTCAACTTCTTCTACTGGGATTTCCTAGCGCGCCATCGGGACAAACTTCAGTCGATCGGTCGCATGAGCTTTATCTTAGCCAATCTCGACAAAATGCCGCCTGCAGAATTGGCAACCATCCGCCAAAAAGCAGCAGAGTGGCACTTAGTCAGTTGACTGTTGACTGTTGTCAGGTGTCAGTTGTTAATCCTTTGCAGTGGCTAATAACAAATAACCAATAACATTAATCAACAGTCAACAGTCAACAATGCCCCATGCCTCATGCCCCATGCCCCATGCCCCATGCCCCATGCCCTTTGCAATTCTTATTTTTTCCCTGACTTTTCCCTAAACATTCCACAGCGTTTCCACAGGCAAGTCTGAGGTTTTCCACAGATCCGACAAAGTTTTCCACAGAAATTAACGGCACGGTAGCATCTTGCTGCGGAATTGGGGATTTCCTTAACTTGCTGCCTAATTCCTCATAAACCCCCCAACACATAAAGATATGTAACAAAAAATGCCCTGAAAAGCTTGTTATTTGGTAAACCTTTTTTTTATGTAAAGGACTTTGTAATATTTCGCAACATTGACAAACCCACCCCCTCATAGCGCACAATGATGCGACCGACCTAAAAAAAAGCGCTCTGATTTCGGCTGTGCCTGCACCTGTATCCGGCCGAAAGGGGGGTTCTGTTTTCAATTTATTAGCGAGACTAAAAAAAATGATGAACCCAACAGTCAGTATTTTTGCTGAAATTCCCGAAACGCTGCACGATTCTCTCAAAACTTACCTGGAAACCCATCCCGAATGGGATCTAGACCGAGTATTTTGCGCGGCGCTGTCGCTGTTTTTGTTGCAGAATGCCGATAGCGGTACGCCTGAAGCTTCGCGCAGTTATCGCCAAGCTGCGAGAGTTTATCTAGAAACTCTGTTTCAATCTCCTCAAGACTTGCACAGCAACAATGTAACTCCGTCGTCTTGAAGGATCGGGGGAGAGGGGGAGACGCGGTTTCTGGGAAGGATTTTAGTTGACCGAGAGGGCGCGCACTGCATAGGTGGCAACTTCAGCTTAAAATCCCTGAGAACTATCGCTTATAGCTTAATGCCGAGCCCCATTGCATCTCCCTTAAGAAGGAGACTTGGATAGCTTCAAGTCCCCCCGGACTATCAGGGCAGGGCTGTTTCATTCTCAGGAAAACCAGCCTTTTGACTCTTGTCGTGCCAAGAATGCCGACCCGACCCATCCACGATTTGTTAGGCATTGGGTGGGATTGGGGCAGCCACTCTTGGCTGCCCCTACAAGAGAATGAAACAACCCCCCGGACTATCAGGGGATGCCGGGGGGATAAGCTGCCTTAATCGTCAAACAGTAGACGGGTAGTACATAAGACGCGCTTGTTTACACCCATGGTGCTTATGGCGCACTCTACAGACTACAAACAAATGGCTGAAGACTACATCATGCCCATGCCGCCCATGCCGCCCATGCCGCCCATGCCACCCATGCCGCCCATGCCGCCCATGCCGCCCATGCCGCCCATGTCGCCCATGTCGCCGCCGGCTTTTTTCTTCTCGGGTTTTTCGACAATTACAGCTTCAGTGGTCAGCACCATACCAGCGATGGAACCGGCATTTTGCAAAGCCGATCGCACGACCTTAGCCGGGTCAATAATCCCGGCGGCAATCATATCTTCGTACACATCGGTGAGAGCGTTGTAGCCAATGTTGAACTCGCTCGCCCGCACTCGTTCGATGACGATGGAACCTTCAACGCCGGCATTATCAGCGATTTGACGCAAAGGTGCTTCCAAAGCTTTCTTCACCAAGTCAGCGCCTACTTGTTCTTCGGCGTCTAAAGTATTTGCGATCGCATCTATTTTTGTAATCAGGTGAATTAGGGTCGTGCCACCTCCGGCAACGATACCTTCTTCCACAGCAGCTTTAGTAGCGTTCAGAGCGTCTTCAATACGCAGTTTACGGTCTTTGAGCTCGGTTTCGGTAGCTGCGCCGACTTTAATTACAGCGATGCCGCCGGCGAGTTTGGCGATGCGTTCGGTTAGCTTTTCCTTGTCGTAGTCGGAATCCGTCGCTTCTAGCTGCTTGCGGATTTGCTCGATCCGTTTTAGCACGTCAGCTTTGTGTTCTTCGCCAGCAACAATGATCGTGTTTTCTTTGTCGATCGTAATTTTGCGGGCGGTACCGAGCATTTCTAGGGTTGCGGTATCGATGCTGAGTCCGACTTCTTCAGAAATCAGTTGACCGCCGGTGAGAACGGCGATATCTTGAAGCATAGCTTTGCGCCGCTCCCCAAAACCAGGAGATTTCGTTGCTGCGATGTTCAATACGCCGCGGGCTTTGTTGACTACCAGAGTTGCCAAAGCTTCGCCTTCAATATCTTCGGCGATAATTAGCAGCGGTTGACCTGTGCGGGCGATTTTTTCGAGAACTGGAATTAGTTCTTGAATCGAGCTAATTTTTTTGTCGGTAATCAGGAGGCGAGCGTTTTCGTACTCAACTTCCATGCGGTCGGTGTTAGTGACGAAATACGGAGAAAGATATCCGCGATCGTACTGCATCCCTTCGACAACTTCCAATTCCGTTGTCAGAGATTTCGACTCTTCAACAGTAATTACGCCGTCTTTCGTGACTTTTTCCATTGCTTGGGCAATCATGGCGCCGACTTCTTCGTCGTTACCGGCGGAGACAGTGGCGACTTGAGCAATGGCGCTTCCTTCGACGGGTTTCGCCAATTTCTCGATTTCCTGTACCAAGTGGGCGATCGTTTTTTCAATACCCCGGCGCAGCGCGACTGGGTTTGCGCCTGCTGCGACATTTTTCAAACCTTCGCGAATGAGGGATTGAGCTATAACCGTTGCGGTTGTTGTGCCGTCGCCTGCGATATCTTTAGTTTTGGAGGCGACTTCTTGAATTAAGCGAGCGCCGGCATTTTCCAGGGGGTCTTCGAGTTCGATCTCCCTAGCAACGGTGATACCGTCGTTAACAATTTGGGGACTGCCGTATTTCTTTTCCAATAGGACGTTCCGGCCTTTCGGGCCCAAGGTGATGCGGACAGCATCGGCGAGTTGATTGACGCCGCGTTCTAGTGCCCGCCGAGATTTGTCGCTAAATGCAACTATTTTGGTCATGTTTGTCTCCAATCGCTTACATTAGCAAATTTAGCACTCTCTGAGTCTGAGTGCTAAGTCGATCGATTTTTGATTGTAGCGCGCCTCGACGGTGTGGGGGATTGGGGGGACGGATTGGAGATTTGGGCGAGCTCGTTCCGGGTGGCTAAGGACAGGGCATTGCCGTGTCCCCACAGATCTCGTGTTCCCACAGATATAATGGGGTTTGTTACATATCGATATAATCAGGTTTTAGTTAATACCAAAACCTAATTTTGATGGCACGTTATCCCAAAGCAGAATTTTTATTAAAAATTTCTTAACTTGTGTTTTCGGTCATCTACCTTTCGATAGAGCTTATCTTTTTTTCAAACTTCTATCTTCTATAGCAACCGCCAAGACTATTAGGACGTTCTTAATTGCTGAAACATGAGCTGAAGATTGCGCCTTCCATCTTCCATCTTCCATCTTCCATCTTCCATCTTCCATCTTCCATCTTTCTTCTTCCTTTCCTCAATCAATCTTAAATTACGCACTAACAAATGGCTCGTTATTCTCGACTGCAAAAACTCGGCTCTTATATGCGCCCGCACTGGAAGCCAACATTCTGGGGCGTTTTTTCGCTATTAGTTGTCAATGCTGTGGGCGTTTACATTCCCCTGCTGATTCGGAATGCAGTTGACACTCTCCAATCTGCGCTTAAATTTGACGAAGTTTTCAACTTCGTGGCACTAATTCTGATTCTCGCCTCAATTATGTGGGTAATTCGGATGGCGTCGCGGATTTTGCTGTTTGGCGTCGGGCGTCAAGTCGAATTTGATCTCAAACAGCAAATATTTAATCATTTATTAACATTAGAACCGTCTTATTTTGCAGCAAATACGGTAGGAGATTTAATTAACCGCGCTACTTCCGATTTGGACAATATTCGGCGCTTGGTGGGGTTTGCGGTACTCAGTTTGGCGAATACGGCCTTTGCTTATGCTTTGACTTTGCCGGTGATGCTGGGGATTAATGTACGGCTGACGCTGTTGGCGATCGCCGTGTATCCTTTAATGTTAGTTTTGGTGCAGTTATTTAGCGACAAACTTCGCATCCAACAGTTAGCCGTGCAAGAGGAATTGTCGGCGATGAGCGATTTGATTCAGGAGGATATGAGCGGGATTTCCGTAATTAAAATTTACGCTCAAGAAGAGAACGAACGCCGAGCTTTTCGCAATTCCAACGCACAGTTGCTATCAGCAAATTTGGAATTAGCAAAAACTAGAAACTTTATTTTTCCGCTGCTGGGCGGTTTGGCAAGTATCAGTTTGTTGGTGCTGCTTTCTGCTGGTGGCGGGGCAATTGCTAATGGTCAAATTAGCATTGGCGATTTTGTGGCGTTGCTGATTTATGTCGAGCGTTTGGTGTTTCCGACGGCGCTGTTGGGTTTCACGATTACTGCTTACCAGCGGGGAGAAGTGAGTGTCGATCGCATTGAATCAATTCTGACTGTGGAACCGCAAATTAAGGATGCTGTCAGTGCAGTTGAACTGCCAACTCCAGTCAAAGGCGAAGTTGTGGCCCGCCATCTAAATTATACTTATCCCGGTGCTAAGACACCGGCGCTTAAAGATGTTGATTTTACCATAAAACCGGGCGAAACTGTCGCAATTGTCGGGGCGATCGGCTCGGGAAAATCAACTTTAGCTAATGCGCTGCCCAGACTGCTGGACATCGATCCGGGTCAGTTATTTTTAGACGGACAGGATATTACTGAGGTAAAATTGACCCAATTGCGCGGCGCGATCGCCTACGTTCCGCAAGAAAGTTTTCTGTTCGGCACTACCATCAAGAATAACATCCGCTACGGAAACCCTTTAGCGGAACAGCCGCAGATTGAAGCCGCCGCAAAACAAGCGCAAATTCACGCCGAAATCCTCAACTTTCCGCAGCAGTACAAAACAGTTGTCGGCGAACGCGGCATTACTTTATCCGGCGGACAGCGGCAGCGGACGGCACTTGCTCGCGCTTTGTTAGTTGACGCCCCGGTGTTAATTTTGGATGACGCTCTTTCCAGCGTTGACAATCAAACTGCTACCGACATTTTGCGAAACTTGGCAACGGGAACCGATCGCAAAACGGTAATTTTTATCTCCCATCAAATGTCGGCTGCGGCTAGTGCCGATCGCATTTTTGTGATGGAGAGAGGAGAAATAGTTCAGAGTGGCACTCACGTTGAATTGGTAGGGGAAACAGGGCTTTATCAGTATTTGTGGAACCAGCAAAAATTAGAGGAATTGCTGCATTGAAAAGTGACAGATACTTTGAGTTATCTAGACTTAGATCATAGATAAATAGGTAGGTGCAAATAAACTGGTCGCGAGGAGGGCGGGTTTTCTCCGAATAAACTGGCTGCTAGTATAGCTCCCGGCTAAACCCGCCTTCCCCATTTAATGTTTATTTGTAACCAGCTACTTAACTGGGAAAGTTAGGGTTGAAATTTATCCCACTAACTGCATTCGTAATCATAGGATTTTGGTGCTAAAAAAGCAACAAAATTTATTCCAACATATTTTAATTAACTACCTTACTGAAGGGGATTTCTTGTTGTTGTTGCAATAATTTAATTGATTGCAGACTATCTGAAGCAGCATCCCAAAGAATGAATTTGAAGCAGTCAGGAATATCGCGAAGTGTCAGTGATTTTGAGTTGGCCAACAGGTGAATATTAGCATTGTGACAGGCCTGAAGATTATAGTTAGGTATTCGCTCAGAAAGATGATGAATATTGTGGTAAGCAATATCAGCAGAAAACCAATTTAGAAGATTTGGTAATTTTAGGTAACTACTGCCTTCAATTGCGCCGAGAAGATAGTCCCAACCCTCAGCTTTATGAGCGTAAGAACCGTCAAAATTATGCTGAACAAAGAAAATACAGATAAATATCGCTGCTGAACAGGTCATGACAATTGAGTAAACACTCCAGAAAAAGCCAAACCCCAGTAAGTTGCTTAGATAAATCCAGCTACCAACAACACAAATATTGTTGAACAGTAAATCCCAAAATTCAGCCGTCGTATACCAATGTTTGGATTTATAAGAAGCAATGATTGCAGATAAACCCATGCCCAAATCTTGATTTAGACAAGCAAAAATATGTCGGATAAAACCCATAATTCCCAATATCAGCGCGAGCCTTGGCTTAATAATTAGATAGAAAAAACCACCGGGAAACAGCATCAATGGGTGTCTGAGTAACTGATACATCTTTTGACTAAAGGGGCTAAGCGCCGCAAATTTTTCGGTGGATATCAATGCCGAAGGGCCTCGGTACATATCCCAATTACCATTATGTTTGTGGTGATAAGCGTGTCCCCTCGACCACGGGTACTGAGGAATAGCATTGATAATACCTAGCAGAAAACCCATCATGCGATTGACTTTTTTGGAACTAAAAAGAGAATAGTGTCCGCAATCGTGCATCAAAGAGAAACAACGTCCTGAAAAAAGTGTCATCAACACCATTATCGGCGGCAGCAGGAATACAGAAATGGCAGCAGCTTTAAAGGCTAAAAACCATAAAAATGTATAAGGAATCACTGTATTGAGTATTTGGCAACTAGCTTTCAAGTTGTTGCTCTTCATATAAGGAGCTAGCACAAAATCCGACTTTTTAATCGCGCTTTTCATTCAGTATGTCTATGGTGTGTGGATAAGTGCTTAGCATAGCATCAGGAGAGCTGCGCTATTTTGGGTTTTGTTTTATTGCAGGTAATTGGATGAATTACGGTTAAAAATTGACCCATACTTTACAAAAGTGCTGATAATATTTAGTTCATTAGCTCCTCCTTTTGGTGGTTTCGCCAAGCTGAACTTTATCCCATATTTGACGTACTTAATCATAACATACTGCCGTACTAATTGCTAATCATTGCAGCAAATTGATTTCTCTTTTATCCTTACGTATTAGGAGAATAATAAGTTCTTGGGTGGGATTTGTGGTTGCTATTATTTTCAGAAAAGTTGAGATAGCGGATGGCTCTATTGACTGTCGTTACCGAGCCTTTTTGCTCGACAACAATTCAGTTAAGAATTATAAGTGATGCGGAACCGTATGAACCTGCCACTTAACAGGTGTATTGATAGGCAGATTTACATGACAAATCACCAGGCATCAACCAGGCGTCAAAAATCCCTTTCAAGCAGTGTATCCAATGGTCAGCATATTTGGGTGAATGAACAGATTCTGTCAATATCCAAAGCTACCTTGTCGCTTGTTATCTTCAAGTTGCATTGGTTTATTGCTGCAGCCCTGTAGCAGACTTTACCATATTTTTCAATGCGGGAATAGTCTGCAATAAAGCATCTGTCCCTAATTTCCCAGTAAAAAATGCTTTCAGGGCTTTCTTTATTTCCCGGTTGTTACCAATCCTAGGATATTCGCCTGTCTCAGCGAGAATCGTCATAACTCAACTTTGTTTGCAGAAACAACTGTGAAGCCTGTCAGCCGCCAAACAAATTGCTGCACCCGAAGGCATTAATATGATTGGTTGGTTGCACGATCGCCATTCAGTAATTTATGCCACTATTTTTGCTTGCATCGTCTGTGGCACACTTTACTGTACCGGATTCTACCCCAACTCGATCGCAGGTTCAAAAGTTGGGCTACTGGCGAAAACTTTTTATTGGCGGGCGATAGGGGCGATCAAATTTCAGGCAAAAACTGCAATAATCCTGGAAAGATAAAGGATACTGTACCGTCAATCTCAAACAATGGAAAATCTTGATATTTTTCTTGAGTATAGCTTGACTCGATACAAAATATGCGGTAGGATTTATTATAGTTAAGTGTTAATACTGCATCTATAATTCAATATCTAGTCAATTGTAATCGCCCTGCATTTACCATATGTTTCAAGGTCAACTTGCTAAAAAGATTTTGATTCTATCAGCTAATCCAATAGGAACTAATACACTTCGTCTCGATCAAGAAGTACGCGAGATAAAAGAGGTTTTACAAAAGGCTAAAAATCGGGACAGCTTTGAGGTTTTGACTGAGACAGCAGTTCGTGCGAGAGATATTCAGCAAATAATGCTGGATAACAGACCGCAAATTCTTCACTTCTGTGGGCATGGTACTGGAAATCAGGGTCTAGTATTTGAGGATATTAATGGAAGAGCAAAACCAGTTACAACAGAGGCACTTGCAACATTATTTGGGTTGTGTGCAAGTTACGTTGAGTGTGTGGTACTCAATGCCTGCTACTCAGTTGCTCAAGCAGAGAGAATTGCTGATTACATCAGGTACGTAGCTGCTATGAGACAGGATGTTGGTGACAAAGCGGCTATTGAATACTCTCGTGGTTTTTACTCTGCCATAGCTGCTGGCGAACCCTACGATATTGCTCATGAGTATGGTCGCAACGCTATTCAAATTGAGGGTCTTGCTGAAGAAATGACCCCCTTAATCAAAAAAAAAGATCGGGATTAATTGCTCAGATTAAAGCCGATCTTTGTGGGGAAACTTCCAAATATCCGCATTCCGTAGTAAAGCTTTTCAATAGACTACCAGTACGAGTTCAAAAACTTGTAGTTGTAGTCATCATTACTATCAAAGCAATTAGAGACATTCTAAAAATTTGTCTCGTTGTTTTCCTGCTTTGGGCTTGTGGTTACATCACCCTAAAACAGTTGCTGCTTTTCTATCTCCTTTTAATAGGTGGAATTCTCTTGTCTGCTGTAGCACCTGCCATATCATCTGTCTACTCCGTTCCATCTGAGTGGATAAGCTTGAAACCTGCAATGATTCTTTTTAATAGGTTTACACATGAAAATAGACAAAATATTTATTTTTTAGAAAATACTGATTTAGAAAAAGAGTTAAAAACATACAATGAGGCAGCAGAGATTATCTCTAAGTATTTATCTAATTCTCCAGATTTGTTGAGAAAATATCCCGAAATTAGTGAAGCATTTCGAGAAATAAACAGCGGTATTATAACAGCTAAAAGGCTGCACGAGCGAGAAATAAATCAACGAAAAGAACGGGAGGAGGAACAAAGGCAACAAAGGCTTCGTGAGGAAGAACGAGAAAGACAGGAAGCAGCAATCAAGAAGGAATACGTTCAACAAGAGCGGATAAAACGAGGATTAAGGTATGGTGAACCTCCCATAAACAGCTATAGTTGTCCGGCACAATTTCCTATTCGAGCTACTGCCAATCTCGATGAATCAGATTCACGTGGCATCTACTATTACTCAAATGAAAGGGCAGGTGTCGAGGTATTCTGGTGTTTTTCTAGCGAAGAGGAAGCCAAGGCTGAGAATTTTCGCCGTCCCCACAAAACACCACCCAAATATCAACCCAGGTAAAAGGTAATTGCAGAGTGGGTACAGATGACTAACAATGGGGTTGCAGGAGACGTGCAACATCTTTTTGTCTATTGTTCAGGTTTACTGACCGCCGCTGTACGCTGTTTGCGATCGTTTCTCTAACTTGCTACAATCTAATCGCACACGCGACAAGAAATGGGTTATGACCGAACTATTAGATGAGACGCTTTCTATTGAAATGGCCGCTCGCATCAAAAGCAACCGTAAAAACTGCTTTGACAACGCTTGTAAAGCAGCGTTAGCCACCGAGGGCGCGATTTATGTTCAAGGCTTTTTAGCCGTGCCCGGAGTGCCATATAAACCCATCGAATATAGCTGGATTGAACTCGACGAGCGAATTGTTGACCCAACCTTTCCCCATCTCGGTTTCATCGCTCAAGACATTCATTACTTCCCAGTCCAGCGCTTCAGCGTCAAGAAACTCAAAGCAATCCTAGAAGAATCAAAAGAAGATTATCCTGAAGACGACCCGCTGCCGATTTATGGCAATCAACCTTATGAATATTACGGCGATTTGATGTTAGGCGGTAGCGATTACCAAAATGCTTACGATTTGGCTGCCGCTAAATGCAGGGAATTAAACCAACCCAAAAAACAGGATGCGAACTAATTCAAGACTTACCAAAAAATGGTTGGATGCGCCTATTATAGCAGTAAGGTACGCTGCATCCTACGTATAGAGGTTCAAGTAAGTGGTGAAGCTCCAAACCTCGAATAATGAAAAGCAGGCAATAACGGATCTAATTTCTGATTCCCAATCAAATCAGCCAACAATTTAGCCGTCACCGGAGCCAACAAAATGCCGTTGCGGTAATGCCCCGTAGCCCATATCAAGTTCTCCCAAGCACTAGCACCCAAAATCGGCAATTCATCAGGAGTAGCCGGCCGAAATCCCCACCAAAACTCCAGAATCGGATAGTTTTGTAATTCGGGATATAACTTAATGGCTCCTGCTAGCAAACTTTGGATTCCTGCAGGCGTATTTCCAGGCGTGAAATCGACATTTTCGCTAGTTGCACCAATAATAATTCTGCCATCTTGACGTGGCACAATATAAATGCCAGTCCCGAATAGAACGGTTTGCAGGGGCTGGATAACTCCACAATCTTGTGGTACACATACTGACAGCATTTGTCCCTTTCTTGGAAAAACAGGAATATCCAATAATTTCTCAGACCAAGGACCCGCCGCCAAAACATAACGGTCAGCTTGTAATTTTCCTGCCGTTGTTTCGACTCCAAAAACTCGGTTGTTCTGCCGAATAACTTCCTCTGCAGTGCCTTGAATAATATCAATTTTTAATTCTTTGCTTGCAAATTGAAGCGTCCGAAATAAAGCGCGGTTGTCTACTTGAGCGTCGTCAGGATACCACCAACCGCCAATTACTTCTTGACCTAATCCAAACTGGTGCTGGCGAACAGTATCTCTGTCCAACCAGTGATAATTAAGGTTTGACAAAAGCGGCTTTTCTTGAGGCTCATTTTGACAAACTGGTGCGAGAATTCCCGATCGCCAATATCCCGTTTTCAATCCGGTAATATTCTCTAGCTGTTCTACCCAGGCGGCATACAGTGCGCGGCTTTGCAAGCACAAATCCAGCATCGGACTGGGGGGAATTCGTTCGGCTTGCGGGGCAAGCATTCCCGCAGCAGCCCGGGCCGTCGGTTGTTTAGAATCGGCGGTGAGAACCGCAACAGATGCCCCTCGCAATTTCAGTTCTACTGCTAGCGAAAGGCCAATTATTCCGCCGCCAATAATCAGAATATCTTTAGATGAATTCATTAACTTTTATATGGACTTTCTGGCTTTTTTAACCTCTCGGGTTTCTTTATGGTAAGGTGCCCTGTGTGCACCTTACAGTGAGAATTCTTGCACAAGTCTTAGAGATTATCTGGCAAGGCGATCGTCCTATCTGCCTTCCTTAACAAAAAATCTATGCTTGGGGTTTCCAGACAGTTTCAGAACCTTGACCCCAGAAACCGTCATATTTTGTCACCTTAATATCGCCTAAAACCTTGGTTTGGCAGGACAAACGGCGATTGGAGGCGGGAGAATGGGGAGGAACGGAAAGTCGGGCTTTTTCGCGCCACTGGGGCTCGGAAACTTCGCCCTCGACGGTGACGGCGCAGGTGCCGCAAGTGCCGGGGCCGTGGCAGTTGATGACTTTGGCGTTGCCGTTGTAGAGATCGATGCCGTTTTTGAGCAAAACTTCACGGAGATTCGCTCCGCGATCGCACTCAAATGTTTTGCCTTGCGCTTGTACCTTGACCACAGCAATTTACCCCAGTTAGATTTATGTTAATTTTCCTATATATTATCGCATTAAATTCAAATATATTCATCTAATATAGTAAGTGATATATTACCAATTTCTCGATCGCAATTTCCCATGACAAATCGGCTCTGGATCTACGATACCACCCTGCGAGACGGTGCTCAGTGTGAGGGACTCTCCTTATCTCTCGAAGACAAACTGCGAATTGCTCGGCAGTTAGACAGTTTAGGAATTCCCTTTATTGAAGGCGGCTGGCCGGGGGCGAATCCTAAAGACGTACAATTTTTTTGGCGGCTCAAAGAACAGCCTCTAACTCAAGCAGAAGTTGTAGCTTTTTGTTCGACTAGGCGGCCCGGAACTACGGCAGCTAATGATGAAATGTTGCAGGCTATTTTGTCCGCCGGTACTCGCTGGGTGACGCTGTTTGGCAAGTCGTGGGATTTGCACGTTATTGAAAGTTTGAAGACGACGCTAGAAGAAAATCTGGCGATGATTCGAGATACAATTGAATATTTGCGGAGTCAGGGAAGGCGCGTTATTTACGATGCCGAACACTGGTTTGACGGCTACAAACACAATCGAGATTATGCTATAAAAACTTTAGAAGTGGCGGCGGATGCCGGTGCAGAATGGCTAGTGCTTTGCGATACTAACGGGGGTACTTTGCCTCACGAAGTCAGTCAGGTTGTTGGCGATGTTTTAGAATCTTTAGGAACTAATCGCGAAAAATCTTTACAATTAGGAATTCACACTCACAACGATTCGGGAGTTGCGGTTGCTAATGCTTTGGCTGCCGTGCGGGAAGGAGTGACGATGGTACAGGGAACTATTAACGGTTACGGCGAACGCTGTGGCAATGCCGATTTATGTTCCTTAATTCCTAATTTTCAGCTAAAGTTGGGTCATAATTGCATTGAAGGCGAGCAATTAGTTAGATTAACTCAAGTAAGTCGATCGATTAGTGAAATTGTCAATCTTGCTCCCGACGATCGTGCTCCTTTTGTCGGCCTTTCTGCTTTTGCTCACAAAGGGGGAATTCACGTCTCGGCTGTTGAGAAAAATCCGTTAACTTACGAACATTTGGAACCGGAAAAAATTGGCAACAGGCGGCGAATTGTGATTTCGGATCAAGCGGGTTTGAGCAATGTTTTGGCGAAAGCGCGCACTTTTGGCATGGATCTCGATCGCAAAAATCCTGCTTGCCGCCAAATTTTGGAAAAATTGAAAAATTTGGAAAGTCAGGGATATCAATTTGAGGGTGCTGAGGCTTCTTTTGAATTGTTAATGCGGGAGGCATTGGGAAAGCGCAAGCATTTATTTGAAATCAAAGGTTTTCAAGTTCACTGCGATAAAGGTAAGGAGGAAACAGTTAATTCTTTAGCAACCGTTAAAGTGACTGTTAACGGTCAAGATATTCTGGAATGCGCGGAAGGAAACGGGCCTGTTTCGGCACTTGATGCGGCTTTGCGGAAGGCTTTGCGGAATTTTTATCCGGCAATTACTGATTTTAACTTAACAGATTATAAGGTGCGAATTTTGGACGGATGTGCGGGAACTTCTGCTAAAACTCGCGTGTTGGCCGAGTTTAGTAACGGTCAAGACCGCTGGACGACCGTGGGGGTTTCTGGTAATATTTTGGATGCTTCTTATCAAGCGGTTGTTGAGGGTTTGGAGTATGGTTTGGTGTTGGGAGATAGGGAGGCGATCGTTTTAACTGTGTCGAGTTATTAGGTTGACGGCGAAGAGAAGTTGCCTGAATATGTATGTTTAAATAGATACCAAATACCAAGGGGAGCATCTCAATGAAAGCAGCCAAGCCCTAAATTGGAGTTTTGAGGCAGGAGGCTCTCTTGCTGCGAGGCAGGATGAAAGAGTCTGAAGGAAGGAGCCAGAAGAAGTGTTTTTACAAATATGAGATGCTCCCCTACTTTTGGGAGCATCTCAATGAAAGCAGCCAAGCCCTAAATTGGAGTTTTGAGGCAGAAGGCTCTCTTGCTGCGAGGCAGGAGGAAAGAGTCTGAAGGAAGGAGCCAGAAGAAGTGTTTTTACAAATATGAGATGCTCCCTACTTTTTCACCTCATTATTATTACCTTCCCCAACTATCGATCGCATTCCTTCGAGCGTCGCGGGAATGCTGCGCGGATCCATAAACATCACCTTGCTGCTGTCGCTGGTGCCAATTTTTAGACCCATATCCAGATAGTTTTGAGCTAACAAAAATTGTAAAGCTTCCCGGGCAGTGGGGTCATTTTGCAGAGTTTTGGCGATTATTTGCAAGGCCTCAGAAGTAGCTTGAGCTTTCAAAACCTGACTTTGGCGTTCTGCTTGAGCTTTTAGGACGATCGCCTTTTGTTGAGCTTCCGCTTCCAAAATAGTCGCTTTTTGGCGCGCTTCTGCATCCAAAACTTGCGCTTCAGCTTTACCTTTGGCGCTGTTAACTGCTGACTCGCGTTCGCCCTCGGATGTCAGAATTGCCGCCCGCTTGCGTCGATCGGCTGCCATCTGCAATTCCATCGATTCCTGTACAGTTTTAGAAGGGATAATATCGCGCAATTCTACCCGCGTTACTTTCACTCCCCAAGGATCGGTAACAATATCTAAATCTCTGAGCAAGATTTCATTAATTTGAGAACGAGCAGTAAAGGTTTGTTCGAGATCCAGTTGACCCATTTCGGCGCGAATTTGAGTCAGCACCATATTTACCATTGCTGACTGGAGATTTTCTACTTTGTAACAAGCTTTTTCCAAGTCTACAATGCGCCAGTAAACCACAGCATCAACCGTGAAGGAAACGTTATCCCGGGTGATACAAGCTTGCGGAGGAATATCTAAGACTTTTTCCCGAATTGTTTGCTCGTACACGACGCGATCGAAAAACGGCGTGACAAAATTCAAACCGGGTTCCAGTTTCTTGCCGCTGTATTTACCTAAAGTTTCCACCAGCGCTTCATTTCCCTGATTGATAATCTTGACTGAACCTGCGAGGGCTGAGCCGCCGAGTGCTAAAAATACAAGTAAAAAAAATTGTTCCACGGTCGCCTCCTATAAATATAGAGTGTTGACTGTTGACTGTTGACTGTTAAATGTTGACTAATGACTGATGACTAACTACTAATTGGCTGTGATTAATTACGCATTTTGTTTAAGAATGCAAGAGATTTTCTGGCAAAACTATCAGAGTAGTGCCTTTCCGTCCGACGACAATTACGTTTTGGTTGGGGGGGATAGTGGCCTTCGTGTCTTCGCAGCGAGCTTGCCAAGAATTCCCCTCATAAATGACTCGGCCGGCTTCTCCGGGGGGAATTTCTGTTAAAGTTTTTGCTTCCTGAGAATCTGCGATCGCCCTTGCCGTGCCTTTTGGTATCAACCGCCGAGACAGCAGCACAAAAACTGTCGAAAGTACCATCCAGAGGAATATTTGTAAATTAACGTAAGGTATAACTAGAGAACATCCCGCTACAGCGAAGGCGCTCAGTCCCATCAGAAAAGCGACAAAAGCAGTCGGGAGAAATAGCTCTGCCAAACACAGCAAAGACCCAGCTAGCAGCCAAAGGAGCGTCGGAGTCCAGATCATAAAAAGAATAGGTGATACTATTTAGATCTTAGATTGGAAATTTAAGATTTAAGAAAAGCCAACAACTGACTCTGCAAGGGTTTGCCACTTGCAAGCCCTCAGAGCGCTTTTTCGCGCCGCGGTACCAGGTTGAGGCTTCCATCGTACTCCAAGTCTGAGTTTAGTAACTTAAATTACAATTTAAGCCGGTGCAGACTGGCAGAAACTACAATTTCTACGGGCCCAAAGGCAGTTAAGAAATTGATAGGGGCTAAAATCAGTTTATTCTCAAGCTCATGAATTTGGGCTGGCGAATCATATATCTTCAGAATGTTTTTACACAAACTATTTCGATATGATCAGCAGTTTCTCCGAACCCATTTATTGCCCGAATCTTAGCTGTCCCGATCCCCGCAATACCTTTGGCCGCCAGCACTGTGCAGCGTGCGAAACGGATTTAATTTATCGCTATGTGTGGGTGGTGGGGCAAGCAGCCGAGGAAGTGCCGACGGGTAAGGTAATAGCCGATCGATACTTTGTCATTGCACCCCAAATCTGGCTCGACAGCCGTCCAGTTCTGCCTCCGAGCGTCCCGGAACAACTGCCAGATACGATTATGCCTTACCTGCATTTGTATCCCCAACGGCTGCATACGCCGGAAGTATACGGTTATTGTTCGCTAGGGGAAGCACCGGAAGCGACAGAGGTGCTCTTGTTGGAAAATGTGCCCATCAATAATTTCGGTCGCCTGTATCCTTCTATTTTAGAATCTTGGTCGGGGACAAGCGCCGCGCGACAAGTTTACTGGCTGTGGCAAATGCTCCAACTGTGGGCGCCGCTGTCGGAACAAGGAGTCGCTTCGAGTTTGCTGGTACCGGAAAATTTGCGGGTGGAAGGTTGGCGGGTACGCCTGCTGGAACTGCACCGGGGCAATTTTGTACCGACGCTGCGGGATTTGGGAGATGTGTGGTCAGGTTTGGTGGAATCAGCGCAACCCGAGGTGCAGTCGAAACTCGGAGAGATTTGTCAGTTTATGCGCCGCAGCAGCATGAATTTCGACGCGATCGCCCTGGAACTCAACGATTTACTATTAGAACAAGCCGCTAAATTGCCTCTGCACTTAGAAGTAGTCGGCATGACTGATACCGGGCCGCAGCGCTCCCAAAATGAAGACAGTTGCTATCCGACTGCTGCTGATTTTCAATCTAGCAAAACTTCAGGGAACGACAAATTAATTCCTTACTTGACAATGGTTTGCGACGGGGTTGGAGGCCACGAAGGAGGAGAAGTTGCCAGTCAATTAGCCGTGCAGTCCCTGAAAGCTTTAATCCAAAATTTGCTCGCAGAAATTGCTGAACAAGAAGAGTTGATGACGCCAACAATGGTCATCAAGCAACTCGAAGAAATAGTGAGAGTTGTGAATAATGTGATTTCGGCTCAAAATAATGAGCAGGGAAAAGAGTTGCGGCAGCGGATGGGGACGACTTTGGTGATGGCCCTCCAGTTGCCTCAAAAAGTGAAAATTTCCGAGGATTTGCCCTCGAATAATAGCCACGAACTTTATTTAGTCAATGTTGGAGACAGCCGCGCTTATTGGATTGGCAAAAATTACTGTCATCGGCTGACTGTGGACGACGACGTAGCCTCAAGGGAAGTCCAGCTAGGACATTGTTTGTACTGGGAGACTCAACTGCGATCGGATGCAGGAGCCCTGACTCAAGCTTTGGGAACGCGGGACGGCGATTTCCTGCGCCCGACGATTCAGCGATTTATTGTCGAAGAGGAAGGCTTACTGCTGCTGTGTTCCGACGGTTTGAGCGACAACGACTGGGTAGAGAAATCTTGGGAGAATTACGGCCCAGAGGTGCTCGAGGGCAAAATGTCTTTGGAAGCCGCTGTTCAGTCTTGGATTCGTCTCGCCAACGAGAAAAACGGTTATGACAACACCTCGGTGGTGGCGACTCACTGTCGGATGTCCCCGGAGAGATTGGTACTGTTTGATCCGGCGGTGGCGTCAGCGCCGGCGTCAGCGCCAGTGTCAGCCTCGGTGTCGCTGCCGCCTTCCCTCGCGGCATCCCTCCAGAAGTCGGGGAGGATTCCAGAATCTCAGCTTTCAGAATCGTCCAAACAGTTGTTGTACCCCGAAACTTCCCCCGCCCCGGAACCAGTTCAAAAACGGCGCTCCAAGCTGCCGCTGCCACTACTGGGGGTGTTGGGGCTGATATTAGCCGGCGGCGGTTTAGGTTTGTGGGTGCAAAGCCTCCAAAGCCGCCAGCCAGAGCCCGCACCGCTTCCGCCACCGCCGGAAACTCCCGCCCCGATTCCTTCGGAGACTCCCTCGCCCGGGGCAGAGAGTCCCTCGCCGTCGCCCGAATCGACTCCTGCGGAAATTGCGCCGCCCGATAGTGAGAGTCCCTCGCCGTCGCCCGAATCGACTCCTGCGGAAATTGCGCCGCCCGAAGAAGCGGAAACTCCTTTGCCATCAGGGGAGTAAGCGAGAGTCTCTCGCCGTCGCCCGAATTGAGTTTTGAGCTTACAAAATAATGCTTCGAGCGTCGCAGCTCTCTACTATCCAAATTCGGGAAAACTTTTCCAGTGTAAATGGAATGATTTCTGGTAGAGGTTGTTGATTTACAGCATATTCCATGTAGATGTAGATCGCGATCAACCGGGTTTTTTGAACAGAATCAGTAAGGATGCGAGAACTGTAAAGAAACCTGGTTTCTGGGGTGTACTTCATAAACCTGGAATACGCTGTATATAAATCAAACTTCACAGGGGAGCATCTCAATGAAAGCAGCAAACCTAGAAATTAAAGTTTTGAGGCAGAAGGAAGGAGCCAGAAGAAGTGTTTTTACAAATATGAGATGCTCCATCACTGTTAAGGATTTTGTATCATAGTCCGCCTGCAAAAACAAGAGGGCTAAAAAGTCAGCCATCACTACAAAAAGTAGTTAAAAATGCTTAAGAATCTCCATGCAGCTAACAACTAGCCATTAGCAACTAACAACATAAGCTTTTTTTATATTGACGGCGCGCAATTTATTAACTATAATTACCAGGTCAAAAATAACAAAAATCTTACGCCTAACAGTTTTCCTCAAATAACCGTTAAACTATTCTAACGTTTGCCCGTACCCAACGTCGCAGGCTCAACCTATATCTGTTAAGGATTCGTCCTGATTCACAGGAGCAAGATTTTAAAATATGCATCTCAGCGAACTGACTCACCCAAACCAATTACACGGCCTCTCGATTCATCAACTCGAACAAATTGCCCGACAAATTCGAGAAAAGCATTTAGAAACTGTAGCCGCTAGCGGCGGCCACCTCGGCCCAGGATTGGGTGTAGTCGAACTGACCTTAGCACTCTACCAAACACTCGACCTCGATCGCGACAAAGTTACCTGGGATGTCGGCCACCAAGCTTATCCTCACAAATTAATCACCGGCCGCTACAACCAATTCCACACCCTGCGCCAAAAAGACGGCGTTGCAGGCTATCTCAAGCGCTGCGAGAGCAAATTTGACCACTTCGGCGCCGGTCACGCTTCCACAAGCATTTCCGCAGCGTTAGGAATGGCGATGGCGCGCGACCTCAAGGGGGAAAACTTTAAAACTGTAGCAGTCATCGGCGACGGCGCATTGACGGGCGGCATGGCACTTGAAGCGATCAACCACGCGGGCCATATGCCGAAAACCAATTTGTTAGTTGTGCTCAACGACAACGAGATGTCAATCTCGCCCAACGTCGGCGCAATTACCCGCTATTTGAACAAGATGCGATTGTCGCCACCGGTGCAATTTCTCAAAGATAACTTAGAGGAACAATTTAAACACATTCCCTTTGTCGGCGAAACTTTTACTCCTGAAATGGAACGCCTCAAAGAAGGGATGAAACGCTTGGCCGTCTCAAAAGTTGGAGCAGTAATTGAAGAATTAGGCTTTACTTACATGGGCCCGGTAGATGGACACAATTTGGAAGAGTTAATTGCCACTTTCAAACAAGCTCATACCATTCAAGGGCCGGTGTTGGTTCATGTGGTGACGGTGAAAGGCAAAGGATATGCGATCGCCGAAAAAGACCAAGTAGGATATCACGCCCAAAATCCCTTTAACTTAGCCACAGGCAAAGGCATTCCCTCCACCAAACCCAAGCCTCCAGCTTACTCGAAAGTCTTTGCCCACGCCCTCGTCAAGCTAGCAGAAGATAATCCCAAAATTGTCGGCATTACCGCTGCAATGGCAACCGGAACCGGTCTGGATAAACTTCATGAAAAACTGCCGAAACAGTACATTGATGTCGGGATTGCCGAACAGCACGCCGTGACTTTATCCGCTGGTTTAGCCTGCGAAGGAATGCGCCCGGTTGTGGCAATTTACTCGACATTTGTGCAGCGAGGCTATGATCAAATAATTCACGATGTTTGCATCCAAAATTTGCCAGTTTTCTTCTGTTTGGATCGCGCCGGCATTGTCGGTGCTGACGGGCCAACTCACCAAGGAATGTACGACATTGCCTTCTTGCGGTGCCTGCCAAATATGACAATTATGGCGCCAAAAGATGAGGCAGAATTGCAGCGGATGATAGTCACGGGAATCAACCACACAAGCGGCCCGATCACCATGCGTTACCCGCGCGGCAACGGTTACGGCGTGCCTTTGATGGAGGAAGGTTGGGAAGAATTGCCGATCGGCAAAGCCGAAATTCTCCGCAACGGCGACGATGTGCTGATTTTGGGTTACGGTTCAATGGTTTATCCGGCAATGCAAACCGCCCAGATTCTGAGCGAGCACGGTATTGAAGCAACTGTGATCAATGCGCGTTTTGTCAAGCCTTTGGACACCGAATTAATCTTGCCTTTGGCACAGCGAATCGGCAAAGTTGTCACAATGGAAGAAGGCTGTTTGATGGGAGGCTTTGGTTCAGCAGTAGCCGAAGCTTTGTTGGACAATAATGTGGTTGTTCCAGTGATGCGGTTGGGTGTACCCGATACATTGGTAGATCATGCAACGCCTGAACAATCATTTGCCTGTTTGGGATTAAATCCGTCGCAAATGTGCGATCGTATCTTAGCAACCTTCAGCCGCAAACAGTCTCCTGTTAGCGTGTAAATAGCTAGAATTGTAGGGTGCGCCTAGCGCACCTTACCATTCATTCGAGACTAATCCTAAGAAATACCCGATCTATGACAGTGTAATAAAACGACCCCGCAAGTCTGATGGTGTCACATTCAGAACTCTACCTAAAATTTGACCGTTTGAAGCAATTTGAATCGTAGTGGCGTCATAACTACCATTGCGATATGTCTGCGGGTATTTTGACATTGGAAGCGAGTTAAAAGCAAAATGAATTTAAAAAGTTTTGACATAGTAATAGTAGGAGCCGGCCCTGCAGGCGGTCACTGTGCGAGAATCCTAGCCAAATCCGGCCACAAAGTCTTGCTAGCAGAGCAAAACGACAATTTTAATAAAAATGACTTTTCTAGCGCCGCCACGCCTCTAGAAACCCTCTCTAAATTCGATTTGCCTGAATCCGTTATCGGCAGTTTTTGGCATAAACTTACTATTGAAACTAGCAAAATCAGTCAAAGTTGGGAGTCTCCCGAAAGCTTGGGAGTTGTTCTCAACTTTGCTAAATTTAGAGCATTTTTGGCCAGCGAAGTTGAGCGATTTGGCGGTGAAGTTTGGCTGGGTTATCGCTACACCCGACATTCACAAGCCAAGGGCGAAACAACCGTAGAATTTAAACAGTTATCCGACGGTCAAATAATCAAAGTTAGCACGAAAATATTGGTTGATGCTACTGGCTTTGCTAGGGCGGTTATGTACGAAAAAGAGAATGAGAAGCCAGATTTTTTGTCGGGAACCGGAATCGAATATTTAATTGAAGTAGAGCCGGAAGTTTACAATAAATACAGCGGTGATTTAATCTTCTTTTTGGGCGATAAATGGATGCCCAAGGGTTATTCCTGGATATTCCCAATGGAACCAAACAGGCTGAAAGTTGGTACGGGTCGCATTTTTTTAGACCCGAAAACAATGAGGCATTTGTCACCGCTGAAAAAATATATTGATTTACTGATTGATGAATATCTGAAGTCAAAAAATTATAAAATTATTGACAAACACGGTTCGACGCTGAAGTACAGTCGCGGCTTGAAGGATATTTATTGCAAGGATAATATAATTGCGATCGGCGATACTGTCTCGACAGTGAATTTTTTGGGTGGCGAAGGGATTAGACACGGGATGGATGGTGCCGAAATCGCGGGGAAATATATTCAAAGATATTTGGAAGGGAAAATCTCAGATTTTCGGGATTATGAGACGGAAATGCACCACAAGTTTGATCGGAAATGGAATATTTCAGAAAGGTTGGCCGTGAGAAAGTATATCGATGATGTTAATGATGAACTAACCGATAAAATGATTTCTTATTTAAAGTATATGAAAACTGAAGATGTGATGGATATTTTATTTTATTATAAATTTGAGAAAATTTCCCGAGGGTTAGGCGGTTATTTGCAGAGAAAAATCAAGGGATTGATTAAGAAATTTAACTTGTAAGGTGCGTCCGTTGAGAGATTGTTAGTTGAGGGAAAAATCTGGCTGATTTACGCACCTTACTAAGCTAATTTTAAGGCATTTTTTGCGGTGACTTGAATGCGCGGCAGCGACAATAAATTATCGTCAAAACTGCTATAATTTAATTTATATGATACACCAAAAGTATATCCACTCGCTCCAATTAAATGCGCGACAATTGGATCGACATCCCCGTAAGGATAGGCAAAACATTTAACAGATTTCTCTAATCCCCGTTCCAAGATAGCACGAGATTTGGCCGCCTCCCGCACAATTTCTGTTGGCGACAATGCACTCAAAGGTTGATGAGTAGCAGACATAGAACCGAATTCAATTCCGGCATCACGCAGTTGCAAAATTTCTGGCCATCCCATTAACTGCACTTCTTCAAATTCGGCTTTTTCCCAACTATTTGTCTTTCCTATTGACTCCGCTACGAGAAAAACAGTTGCTGTAAAATCAAAGCGTTTTAGCACAGGCCAAGCATATTGGAAAAAGTCCAGATAGCCGCCGTCAAATGTCATCAATACAGCTTTACCGGGTAAAGGAGTTTTAGCCAGTTTTGCGCTTCGCCAATTTTCCCAAGTCGCACTGTAATAACCCTGATTTTTAAAATTGTGTAACTGTTGTTCAAAAATCTGGGGAGTAATTGCGTTTAAACCGTCAGGAGAAATGCGGCGGTAGGAGAGAATCGGGAGTTTTTGTGTAACGCTATGATTGTCCAAAACTTGAGGTTTCAGCGAGTGAGAAACTTCCCGATAAGAAGATTTTGAACTCAGGATTTCCGGTGCGTAAAATACTGGCTTTGGAAACTCGTTTTCTTGGGGAATTTGCATTGTCGGTTCCCCAGCGATTGCCGCGGCTGACTCGATTTCCTGCAGCGCCGCCGCCGGGAGTGAGGCGCGACGGCTGACACTTGTCCCGATCGCACCCGATCGCCTGCCGAACATCACCGCATTTGGGGGATAAATGCCCCCAGCACCCGGTGCATTCAACCCGTCGCGCAAATTAGACCTTTGTTGAGCACAAGAGGCTAAGCGCGATCGTAGCGATTGCTTGCCGTTGAGCGGTTTTCCCAACAAAGCTTCTCGCACGGCGGCGACGCACAACTCAAAACCGCTATTTCGAGTAATTGTCGATCGCAATTTTTGAGCAGAAACAAAATTATTTTCCACCGCAACACTGACAATACCGACAGCAACGCCGCCTACTTTCACCAGCACGTCTATTTCAGAAAGCTCAACTTTTATATTAGCAAATTCCTCGCTAATTTCTAAGACAATAAAATCTTTTTCGAGCGTAATTGTTGAGACTTTCTCTGCTATTTCTGGCTTGTAGAAATTCTCCAAATGCCACTGCGGACGCCCCCATAATTCTTGCAAAAAGAGCGTCCAGTCATATTTAGGGTGCAATGGTTCCAGCAAAGTTTCCCACAATTTATTGCCTTTTTCGCAGCGATTGCGTTGAAAGAAGCGATCGAGAATTTGCCAAGCAAACTGGGCTGCAACCGCATCCGCCAACACCGAAGCCGCAACCATGCCATCGCAAATCGGCAATTCAACAATACCGAGTTTAATTCCTTCTAGTTTGATCGTACAGCACAGGCGATCGTATATTTGCGGAAGATCACAAATATCGGAAATTGGTTCGCTCACTTCCACCGTCAACTTCCAGGCAATTTCACCCTTGACTCGCTGAATTTTATCTAAAATATATCGGATTTCATTGCTTTTGAAAATTTTATGATACTTGTGAACCTTATTACTTTTAACCTCTCTCTCGATCCCTTGGTGCCAAGGTAGATTTAAACTGAGGTTAGCAGCTTTTTCTTGATAGAATTCCAGCATTCTATCATCATATTCAATTTTCATAAAATCACAAATTTCTTCTAACTTTTTGACTTTATTATCTAGTATTTCCTCATATTTGACTAATATATGATTAGAATTTTTAGCATATTTGTGACTAATTAACATCGCCTCCTTCCAGCGATGGATACAGTGGTTTAAATCCCAACCAGGCCCCCACAAATCATGAGAATTCCTAGTAGCCTCATGCAGAGAAGCTATTGTATCCATACTGTTTCGCAAAATATGTATGAACTTAGCATCCGGCAACAAGCGCTGTATATCTTCAATAAAATATATGTGTTCCGGCGTTTTTTCCAACCAAATACTTTTGTTTTGTTCCGCCGCCAAACCATCCAAAACTCCGACAAACCAACTAACTTTAGTTGCCACAGTTTGACTATCATCAAAATCTTGCAAAAGTTCAGGCCGACTAATCTCATCCTTAAAAAAAGCTTCCATCCTACCTGGCAACTTTCCCGCAAACTTCTTGTACAGTAAATAGTGAAAAAACTTAGATTCAGGAAAAGAAATAACTTCAGGATGAGCGGCTAATAAACTTTGAAGCATGGTTGTGCCACTTCTCGGAGAGCCTACTAAAAATATCCGTTGCATTTTTATACCTGATAAATGGTTTGTGGATGAGATTTTTTTAATGAATCGCAGAGAGCGCACAAGATCCAGAGGAAGAAAAGAAAAAGGTATGATTGATGTTTATCTCTGGGATCTCTGCAGTTAAAAACTTTTTTCCTAACTCCAACTAAAATCTTCATGCAACAAATCAGAAAGTTTCTGATTGTAAGGTTTGAAATAATTTGTCAATTCTTGTTCTATTTCCTGTGGCATTTTGCTGTATTCATCGACATGATTAATTTCATCTTCTTTACTTGCACTAGAACTAATTTCCAAAAAATTTAACACTTCCGAAAAAACTTTGCCTGTATGTGCGTAATAATCTTCGCTTTTGATAATTAGCAACTGTTCTCTCGGAAAATAGTCGAGCCAATTTTTGATTTGTTCTACATAAATTCCCCGCGACAAATAAGAATAATGCTGGTGATTAAAACTGTAATATTTTTCATCAGCTTGGATTCTTTCAATCTCACCTTTGAGTCTATCAGGTTCTGAAGCGATCGCCTTTTCAAAATCCAACTTTTCGCAGCCGCTCGCCACTTCTAAATGATAGTGCATCCACGCTCGTTTTACGGGGTTTCGCAGCATTACAATCAGCTTAACTTCCGGGAAACACTTGTAAACTCGCTCCGCCACCAAAGGATGATAAATATAGTAAGAAGTCATCTCCCATAGGAGCACCTTCTCACTCGCTAAACTCCGCGTCAACTGCTTGCTGTACCAATCAACACCACGCTCAAAATTTAATTCAAAAAAGTGAACGTCCTGGGAACCTTCTTTGATAATTTGCAAGTGATTTGCGAGATGGCCGTATAGAGATTCCGTGCCACAGTTTTGAGCACCAATCATTAAAAAGTTAGGTTTTTGCTTATTTGCCAACTGAGTCAAAATCTTGGCGTAGCCGGGATTATTCTTATCCAAATCGTAAGTTTCAGCGGCTGGTTCGGCTAAATCCATAAGCGGCATTTTGCCCTCAAATTCCCAGCGGAACGGCGGACAAAGAATCGTTTTTTGGTTTACAGTCGATCGCACGTACAGCGGATAAACCTGCCAATGATAATCGTAGGCGTAAGCCAAAGTTTCCTCGTAAACCCCAGCATTCACGTAATACTGACCGTTTCCTAAATCCAGCCTATCTATTTGCAGCCGGATTTTGCCTTTCCCTTTCACCAGCGGCAGCAGTCTGCCCATTTGATTAGTATTAGTCTCAAAACAACTTTGACCATCTTCTCTGCTGATTGTCACGGCAAAAATTGCAGCAGAAATTTCCTGATACACCGAATAATAAATTTCAATGCTAATAGCATCACCGCTATCTATTTCCGTATTTGGCGACACTTTGACATCGGTAATTTCTACTTCCATAGAACCGAAGCGATTCTGATTACCTCGCAGTGGCGAGCCGCTACTTGTAGCTTCAGCAGCAGGCAGGGGAGTGCGATTTTCTGTGGACGATCGCATTTCTGACAAATACTGACCAACTACCACTTCCGGTTCCCCATAAGCCACGACTTCACCTGATTTCAGCCACAAAGCCCGATCGCACATTTTCTGAATTTGCGATGCGGTGTGAGAAATCAAAACAATCGCACATCCTTGATTCTTAAACTCAGTTATCTTGTTCAAACATTTAGTTTGAAAAGCCACATCACCAACCGACAAATGTTCATCAACTAACAGCACTTCTGGATCGGTATGCACCGCCACCGAAAAAGCCAGCCGCATTTTCATCCCCGTACTGTAAGTCCGCATCGGGCTGTCAATAAACTGTTTTAACTCTGCAAATTCCACAATATCGTCAAACCTGCGCGCCACTTCGCGGCGAGTCAAACCGGCCACCACCGCACCCACAAACACGTTTTCTCTGCCCGTTAGATCCGTATGAAAACCCGCACCCAAATCCAACAAGCCGCCAATTCGGCCGTTAACTTTAATAGTTCCTTCCTCAGCGTGACCAATCCCGCCGACTAATTGCAGCAGCGTTGATTTTCCCGCGCCATTCTTGCCAAGAATGCCTAGCATTTCCCCAGGAGAAACAGTAAAATTTATATTCCGCAGCGCCCAAAAACGCGACTCCGGCTTCAGCCGCCACCAACCGGACAAAGCGGCTTCCATAATCGTATAAGGTTTCGCGGTAGAGTAGCGATTAAAACGCTTACCCAAGCCCTTGACAATAATTGCTTCACGCATTTACAACTCCTCCACAAAATTATCGCTTTGCCGTCTAAAAATTCCCAGTCCGATGGGCAAAAGAGCCGCCACAGCCAAGGTCAAAATTAACAGAACCCGCCAATCGGGCGGCATACCTTTGAGCAGTATGGCGCGGTAAGCTTCTATCAGTGGCACCATTGGATTTAAGTAATAAAAAATCTTAAATTTTTCCGGGACGCTGCTGATGTCGTAGAAAATCGGAGTCAGGTAAAACAGCATCTGCAAAACTACTCCCAAAGTGTGCTGAGTGTCCCGAAAAGTGACATTCAAAGCGGCAAGGGGATAAGCAAAACTAACTGTCAGGAAAAACTGAATAATCATCAGCAGGGGCAACAAAAATAGCACTGCATTCAGATGAACGCCATCAATTGCCAGAAAGATAAGTAACACCGGCAATGCTAAGAAAAAGTGAATGAGCCCAGTCGTCGTCGTGACTACCGGCAAAATTGCCGAGGGGAAATTTGGCTGCCTGATTAGTGCCTTATTATTGGTAATTAATGCCGTTGATTTAAATAATACCGTTTGAGACCAATTCCAGATTAACAAGCCGCTGAAAGCAAAGGAAGAAAATTTTGGAATATTAAGGGGTACAACAGAGCGAAACAAAAAGGAAAATACAGCCAACTGTAACAGCGGACTGATTAAAGTCCAAGCAATCCCCAAGGTCGATCGCTTGTAAAGTAATTTCATCTCGCGATCGACCAACACTCGCAGCAAATCGAACCAATGAGCCATTTTGCGCCCATCGACGAACGTTTTCGCATTTCTCACCGCACACCTCCGGCAGCTATCTGAGGTTCTAGCCCGGAGGCCTCCCAGGGCTGAATCTTAACCAAATTCTGAGTCGGCACCAGGGTCAGCTTGTCAGCAATTGGTTCTAAAAAATCAGCTTCAATTAATTTTATTGCCATAATTACCATTTTTAATTTTGGTTGTTTTTCCTTCAATTCCTATTTATTTATACTTACTTCAATGGTTCATTACACCTCTATTTTTGGTTGCTTATTTTGCCTAATTATGTCAGTTATAGGATGAACTTTTCAGCTTTTTATTGTCCAATAGTGTAAATAAAAGTAGAGGTTGAAGTAGGGTGTTGTCCACTAAGATAGGCTCAGAATGAGCAGCACTTTTGGGCATACCTTTAACCGCGATCGCCCGAGCCAGGGGTTCGGGAAAGTCAAGCGCCAGAATCGATCGCAAGTGAGCGCCCCGCAGTGGCTCTACACCGAATTTGGGAGTGACGTGACCGACTGACAGTTCACCGTAACGGAGGTAAATGCCCTCGGGTTTTTGCTCGTCAATGATTCGTTCTGCTGCTTCCCAACCTTCCTGCAAATCGATTTCAATTTCATGTCTGCCCAAGTCAGCATGAGTAGGCTCACCTTGCATAAAACTAGAAAGAGCCGATCGACTTTTCAACTCATCGATGACACCCCGCAAATACCAATAACCGCGCAATTTTGGCCGCAACCACCGCCAAGTTCCCCGCATCCGCAGGCTTTCGAGTAAATCAAGAACTTTTCTCAGTCCCAGTGCCAGCCAATCCACAGCAGCCGGCCAGAAAAACGTGACCGCCACCACAATTTGATCCACCAGCGAGTCAGCAGTTTCGTAGACTGCTACCGGCAGTATCGGTCTAAGTTCCGGGTGTCGGTGGCCGATCAAAACATCCGATCGCCCTTCCTGACGAGCTCGGCGGAAAGAGCGATCGAGATTGTTGGTTTCGTGTTCGTAATGAAAGCCCACTGCTTCAGCAGCCACAACAAAAGGTACATCAGCTTTCAGCAAACGCACCCCAAACTCGTAATCTTCCCCGCCGCAGTTCCCGAAAGCCGAATCAAAGCCATCGAGACGAGCAAACAGTTCTGCATCCAAAGAAAGGTTGCCGCTGAGCAAATCTTGATAAGTAAATCGGTGACCAGGCTGACTCATCTGATAAAACTTGTCTTCCCACCAAGCCCGCACATGTACGCCAAACAATGTAGTTCCTCCCTGCAACTTTGGCGGATAAGGACCCATGACAGCACAGCCCGGACGCACTTGGTGTGCCCGCGCGTGGCTTTCGACTAAAGACGGCAGCGCTTCGATGTCATCGTCCAGAAACAGCAGCAATTGCCCGGTAGCCGAAGCTGCTCCCGTATTGCGGGCGATGGAAGCACTCCGGCAATTTACCTCCATCGCGTGCAGTTTAAACGGAGCTTTGTAGTCTTGTAACATTGCCAAAGTATCGTCAATGCAACTATCTGCGACTACTGTAACTTCCATTAGGTCAATCGGATAAGTCTGCGAGTGCAAAGCATCAAGAGCGCGCCGCAGCGAAGAACTTCGGTTGTGAGTGGGAATAATTACGCTAACTTTTAAATTTTCCATATTTACATTATCAAAATTAACTTCATCTGCATTTCATCTGCATTTCATCTGCATTTCATCTGCGGTTAAAAATAATCTAAAAATCCCTATTTATTGCTCCCCTTAATTTCTTGCAACCACTTGCGAGACACAAAATAAGCCATCGGGCCACTGACACAGCCCCGCAGTTGAGCCAAAAGCAAATCACTAGGGATAGAATCCGCTTGCTTTCGCAAAGAAGCAATTAGTTCAGGAATTTGTTTGTACAACAGCCATGACAAGGCTAACACAGGCACACTGAATTCTCTGTTGATTACAAACATCCGCGTCCAGAAAGCATAGACTCCGATGCCGTAGCCTTGGAGCGTTTTTCGCAATTCTTCCCAAGTGCGCCGATGGCGGTGCCAGCTCAATGCTCTCGGCTCGTAGACAATGCAGTAGCCCGCGCGCAAAATGCGGGCAAAGAGTTCACAGTCTTCGCCACCCACCGTGGGCGTTCCCGCCCCCAAAGCTTCGTCAAACAGGCCAATGTAGTCGATCGAACTTTTCCGCAAAGCCATACTCGCCGAAACTCCCACAAGATGCACAATCAGGGGATTGCAGTGCGCCCCATCAAACACTAGGCGCTCAAATCCCCGCCCGTGGGGGCTGTAGCACTCAAACCATTCTTGGGCTTCGGTTTCCAGTTCCAAGGGCATCACCAGCCCCGTGACGCACATCACTCGTGGATCGCTGAAATTTCGCAAGAGCGATCGCAGCCAGTTCGGATCGGGGGCAGCATCATCATCTGTAAGGGCTACGAATTCATGTTTAGCTTCGCGTAAAGCTCGGTTACGGGCAGCGCTGGAGCCTGGTACGTCTTCCCGCACATAGCGGACTTGTGGGTAATTTTTGACCAGTTCCTTGGTAGCGTCCGTGCTGGGACAATTGTCAATTACTAAGTATTCCTGACCCTCGTCTGGGAGCTGCATCAGCGCGTCTAGACAGCGCCGCAAATCTTCCGGTCGATCGCGCGTGCAAACCGCTACTGTGGCGAGCGACAATGCCTCCACCGACCCCCGCTCATCCCATTCTAGAGTGTCGTAGACCAAGTTTTTCCAGAAGTTGTCACCAGCACAATTCCTCAGTGTTTTCCGTAATTCGTCACCGCCAATGCGGCCTCCGACTACGTGAAAAAGAGCTTGACCGATCGGTTTTCCGTGTAGTCGAATTAAAATCAAGGCTTTGCTGTAACGCTCCTCAACCGTAATTTCTGGCGGGAGTTTGGAGATTTCCAGCTCAAGAATAGCTGTTGCCATTTTAGATTTTAGATTTTAGATTTTAGATTGCGAAAAAATCCTAGATACTCCGTATATTACCGGATGTTTTTTACCCGAAATTGTTTTAGGGAATAGCAACTTCTCAATGCCATACTTGCCGAGCGCCGATCGCGAATCAAACATAAAGCCTCATTTGGTTATGGCTATTATTTATTTTTACTTTCGATGACCCGCTGATGTCAAGTTTTTTTCCTAATAATATTTTTTTGATCGAAAACCTTCGCACCTCAATGCACGTGTCAATTGCAGCCGTTATTTGCCGTCGGCGTCCTCCCCAGTCTCCCATTAATACCAAATCTCACAACCAGATTTTTTGATAAAACCGGGTTTGTGCGATCGCCCCTCATTTCAGATTTAATTGCGATCGGGTACTATTCTCTAAAACATACCAAACAATTAAACACTCTCGCCATTAAAACTTTGGCGGTTAAACCGCGCACGAATTAGCTGAAAAAACGTCCAAAACTCCACCCTAAATAAGACGCAGCAATGATAAAAAAACAGGAGATTACAGGCTAATTGGAGACTGAACGAGCTGAGATTACTTCTGGCAAGCTCGTGGTATTTTTATAGGATGAATATCATCTCTTGTCGGGGGATTTATGTGGCTATGTTTGGGGTAAAACAAAAAAACACATCGTTTTGTCCCCTAGTCAAGGAGAGAAATAAACAAACCTAATTATGGGCCAGTTAGCCGATTTTAGATTTGAGTTTTGATACTTCGGCGAGACTTTGGGCGAGCCGTCGAGTCCAGCTAAGTCGAGCCGCGCTCAGACGTTGGGCGAGCTGTCGAGTCGCCCTCAGTCGAACGATTTGAGATTTACTTCACAGATGAATCTGGAGCTTGAACAAGACTCTAAAACTTTGAGCTGCTGGCGATTCCTGTCGGAAACTTATATCCGTTTTTGGGCGGCGTCAAAAAGCCATTTAAACTCTCTCCTCGATAGCCACAAGGTTTGCTTAGAAGAATGTATCAAACTTTTACAAAGAAACCGATCAAACTCATAAAGCCTCTCTCTGCCCTGACAAAAGCAGTTAGCTAGCACGATGCTGGTTCTCCGTTTTTCAGATTGGACTATACACTGCCCTCAGAACCCTAAAAATGAAGAATTGTAAAGTTTTATCAAGATCTTTGGGCATCTGAATTAAAATCTTCTCATAAAAAAGACTAGCTTTTAGCAGGCGCAAATTGTGGAAAAAGGTTTAAAACTCAGAATATGAGATCGAGTTCGCTACTCTTACATGGTGCAATAAAATGTAACTTTTGATGCCAGAACCAGTAGCCTGAACTTTGTCGAAGGCCGAATGCCCGTCCGGCCAATGCCTTCGGAAAATCGCTTTCTTGGCGCTGCATCAAATCTTAAGTGCAATTACTTTCCTTGCACGAGAGCCGGAGCCTTCGAGCAAACATTTAACTCCAGGGCTTACGCACCACAACTTTAGATAAACCGGGTTTTTTTTACCGGGAGCGAGGGCGGCAACAAAGTGTTTTCGTTCATCAAACCCGGTTTCAGCGTCCGAGACTGAACTCGATCGAATGAATGCAGTCGCAACCAATGTTTAAAAGTGGCGATACTGCAAGTTGCGTGCAAAGCAGGGAGCTAACCGCAGTGATGGATCTGGATTGTTTACCTTACGGCGCAGGCCACGCACAGGAAGGGGTCTGTCTGCTAGTCCGAATGGGGCCGCACCGCATTTTACTCGACTGCGGTATAGAGGATATTGCACCGCTATCAGCGACACTAAATCGATCGCTGCCAGCCGATTTTGTGGTGTGTACCCACGCCCACTCTGACCATGCCAGAGGTTTGCTAGCACTCCATCAATCTTTCCCCCACTTGCCAATTTACGCCAGCGAAGTGACAGCGCGACTGCTACCGCTCAACTGGCCAGAAGTGGCTCATCAGCCAGAGTCCAGGTTCTGTCAGGGACTGCCCTGGCAGTCGCCGCTCGAAGTGCGCCCAGGACTGAGCGTGCAGTTGTTCCCGTCGGGCCATTTGCCCGGAGCGGCGACTGTGCTGCTGACTTATGCAGCCCCGCACCGCACCTACACAGTGGTTTACACCGGCGACTTTTTCCTGTCCAATTCTCGTTTGGTGGAAGGTTTGCCCCTGGGAGAACTCAGGGGCATGAAGCCTGATGTGTTAATTTTGGAAGGCAGTTACGGCACGGCGCGCCACCCTCACCGCCGACAACTAGAAAATCAGTTAGCCGATCGCATCCACCGCGCCATCGCCGACGGTTACTCGGTACTGCTGCCCGCCCCGGCCCTTGGTTTGGGCCAAGAAATGCTGATGCTGCTCCGCAGTCACCACTACTTTACGGGCCGCGACTTGGATATTTGGGTGGACGGCACTGTCGCCGAGGGGTGCGACGCTTATCTGGAACTGTTACCCCAATTTCCCACCGCCGTCCAAAATTTTGCTCTGCACCAACCTTTGTTTTGGGACGAAAGGGTGAAACCCCGCGTCCGCCGCCTGTCTGCCGAACAACGCCCCGGATTGGGAGCGACGCCCTGTATTGTGATTACTGACCAAATAGCTGATTTGGCTTTGTATGTTGCCGATGGCACACATCCTTGGATTTTGCTCGCCCCTCAAAAACCAGGATATCCCGTCAGCGACTGGCTGGGCAACAGGCCCGAATCTGGAGTCACAAGTGTCGAAACTTATCTGCTAGCCGAACACTGCGACGGGCCCGGGACGACCCAACTCATCCACAATTTGCGTCCCCAGCACGTAATTTTACTCCACGGTTCCCCTGCATATTTGGCTGACTTGGCTAACTTGGACGAGCTGCGAAACCGCTACCAGTTGCACACTCCGGCGGCCGGAACACTTGTCGAATTGCCTATCGGGGAAATGTTTTTGCAGCCCGCTATCCCAGAAACTAACTATGAGGGAGAAGTCAGCGAATTGGGGACAGAGGTAGCAATTAGCTTGCCCAGTCCGATTACAGCCGATCCTCGGTGGGCCAATTTTGCCGATACCGGTTTGGTAGAAGCGCGCTGGCAAGGCGAAGAACTGGTACTGCGGGGCATCTCCCAGCGGGAACTCCTTTTTCAAGGCAGCGCCGTTCAGACCAACCTCGAATGCTGCGGCAATTGTCAGCACTACCGCAGCCAGCGCTGTTGGAACCAGTCCAGTGCTTTGTTTGGCTTTAAAGTTACCCCCGACGGTTACTGTCCCGTGTTTAAAGCGATACCGGAGTCGCAACTTTTCCTAGATGGCGAAACAGACGGCGAATAAGCTGTCGGGCATCTAGAAACCAGCCTGCAGGCCTAGAAAACAAAAGAACAGCCCTGGACGCACCCAGACAAAAAACCCGGTTTCAGCAGGGGTAAGCTGTCGCCCATTGAATTTTTAAACTACTGTGTACTTACGCTCTTGTCGCGTGGGCAGGATATCCGGCCATCAAGCTTAAATTTAAAGGCAAAATAGCTTATGTGGTCACAACCCAGAATATTTTCGGCCTCAACCGGATTTTTTGCATAATAATTTCTCCACAAAAAAGGGAGAAAAGTAGTTTTCTTTTCCCCCAAGTTTTCCTTGTGCCTCAAGCGCGAGCTCAAAACTATTCCAAATTCGAGTCCGGGTAGTGATTGCGAATTTGTTCGGCTTCGGGACAATCGTCAGAAACTAGGGGTTCGCAGTTAGTTCGGGACACCGAAGCCAACTTCTGGGACACAGCTCCAATACTTTCGAGACGCACCATTTCTTCCCAAGAGCTGATTTCGTCTTCTTCGTCGGTTTCGTAGCGCAGCGTGACTAGATCCCCTTCAATATCTAGGATACGAGCGCGCTCTATCCAACGTTGCTGATCTCGAAGAAAAATAGAAACCTCACGACCATCACAACAGAGTTGATAGATTTTGCGCTGTAGCATTTGTCAGTTCTCCTGCGCAGTGTAACTTGCTTAAAATATGGTCTGTTTACCGTAACGTACTTTGGGTTTTACATCGGAAGGCACAGCCGTATGGACTAGCCAGTTTCACGTTTTCCGCAACTTTTGTACCGATGGGAGTTACCAAATTTGATTTTACCACCAAATCTATCTAGTACGCCATTTATCCAATTACAGGTTCTGCAGCCAGTGGCATCCCTCGTGAGAGGCATTTGCCAGCATAGATTGGAGCATTAGGACTTGACGACAGCACCCGATTAACAGCGACAATAACAACAGACTCTGCCTCAAAAATCTCGCTCTCTTTTGCCTCAATTCCCCCAGAAACCTCTTGTTTCGACGTTTGTTCGATCGCCCACTAACGCCTCTTGGCTCAATCTCAAATCTCAAATCTCAAAGCGAAAGCTCTAAAGCGACACTCAAACAGCGACAATAAAAACAGACTCTGCCTCAGAAATCTCCCTCTCTTTTGCCTCAAGTCCCCCATAAACCTCTTGTTTGGATGTTATTTCTAGCCCCCAGTACCCCCTCTCAACTCAATCTAAAATCTAAAATCTAAAATTTAAAATCGATTGTTCGATCGCCCACTAAAGCCTCTTGACTCAATCTCAAATCTCAAATCTCAAAGCGGAAGCTCTAAAGCGACACTCAAACAGCGACAATAAAAACAGACTCTGCCTGAGAAATCTTCCTCTCTTCTGCCTCAAGTCCCCCATAAACCTTTTGTTTGGAGGTTATTTCTAGCCCCCAGTAGCCCCTCTCAACTCAATCTAAAATCTAAAATCTAAAATTTAAAATCGATTGATCGGAGTGTGATAAAAATCACTGACAGCAGGCAGCCCCTAAATGTAGAAAATGGTGGCGGCCAACAACTAGCTTCAAAACGGGCAGCGGAACCTGTGGCGGTTAAGCTAAAAGAATTGCGGTTCCGTTCAAAACAAATTGGAGTCATCGCTCGTGCGTATTAAGGAGGCTAATTGATGGTGTACGCAGAAAATTGGTCGCAGCCGTCTATCTTGGAGCTAGCGCGATCGGGCAACTTTCAAGCCCTGAATTACTGGATTGACAGCTTGCTGCGCCCCGAAGGGATTTATGCCCGCGTCGAACAGGCTCAGGCCGGCTGCGTTCAAATCCTCCTAGAATTCCAGCGCGAATTTGCGCCAGAGACTACATTACTCGGGAGCACTCTCCGGGAAGGCCTAGTCAAATTTATTTGCCACCAACTCTGGAGACTCAACTCGCCAGCAGTAGAAGGAGTGCGAATTCACGCGCGCTTGGCTGGGGATGCAGACATTCTCTGGAAACAGTCAGTACGAATTGTCACTCCGGCAAACCGCCAGCGGCGGCGTTACCGTTCCCTACCGGTCGTCGATTGGGTTAAATTTAAAACGTATCGTTCTCTGCTGCTAGTGGGATCGGCACTTGCATCATTTATTTTAGGGTGTTGGGTCAGCTACCACGAAGCTCTCACCCTGCAGTCAGCATCTCCAGTATCCGGGTACCAGCAAGCTGCGGTAATGTCGGGGCCGCCTCCAAAACGTGCGGATACGGTGCAAGCGGCCTTAGAAGTGGTACCAGTAGTACAGCAAAAGCAAGTTGCTAATCGTTACGACCCAACAGTAACGCTGATGTTCGGAGGAAATGTGAATCTATCGGATGCGCTCGGAGCATCTGCTGCCAACGATCACCAATGGGCTTTCGCCAATATGGATGAGTACCGGCAAGCAGATGTGGCGATGGTTAACCTAGAAAACTCCCTGACTCGCTCTACATTGGGCTCTGCCAAAAAACAATTAAATTTTAAAGCCGATCCAGAATCGGTGAAAGTATTAACAGCCGGAGGAGTGGATATTGTCAATCTGGCAAATAGCCGCGCTATGGATTACGAGGAACCTGGGCTGGTGGAGACTATGAATACTCTAGATAGTAGTGGGATTCAACACCTGGGAGCCGGCAGAGATATTAAACAAGCGAGGCGTCCAGATATTATTGAAGTTAAGGGTCAGCGAATTGCCTACCTCGGTTATTACGATGCCGAGCTTAACGTCGCCGACCAAGGGAAAGCGGGCACGAACCCCCGCCGCAACAATCGCGTGGCCGAGGACATTCGAGCTCTTAGGGGTCAGGTAGACTGGATTATTGTTAATTACCACTGGGGAGTCGAATTGGCAGATTATCCGGGAGACTGGCAGATTGATTTGGCTCGGTTCACGATCGACCAAGGAGCTGATTTGGTAGTGGGACACCATCCCCAGGTACTGCAAGGTGCAGAAATTTACAAGGGCCGTCCGATAGTTTACTCGCTGGGTAATTTTATATTCGGCGGGAATGCTCGCAGGGATTACGATACCGCAGTCCTGAAAGTATCGCTCAAAGACAGGAATATGAAGGTAGAGTTTCTGCCTGTGGAGGTGAAAAAGTTTCAGCCGAAGGTGGTGAAGGGAGCCGCAGCCGATCGCATTCTCAAACGTGTCGAGCAAATTTCTAGTATTTTCGATCGACCGATGCAATCTTCTGTAGTTCTCGATGCCCTAGTCCAGCCAGGAGCGGCATCAAAAACTCCAAATTCTCCGCCAGGAGCAGCACAGAGCGGTACATACCAGCCCGGGCGAGGTTCCGGGGGAACCTCCGGTGAAAGCACTCAGCAAGGGCCCGGACAACCCAAGCCTACTTTGATTTTGCCGGCTTTGCCGGCTGCGCCCCAACAGCCGGACAACTCCTCATTTTTCCCGAACGGGACGGGGCCTGCAATTGAATCAAACCCACCTCCGAATCAAAATTTGCCGCCGCGCATCTACCCCACTCAACCTCAAAATCCCAGCCGGGAACCAGAGCCGTTTACAAAAGAGCCATTCATCAAAGAGCCGTTTATTTCGCCCCCTTCTCCCAGTCAAGGAGCAGTGCCGAGTCCCCAAAGCTCTCTTCCCCCCACTCGGGCTGTATCTTTTGAAGTCGCACTCAAAGGGCAGCCGACCTCAGCGATCGTACCAACTACCCGCAGCAACCGCTCCAAACAGCCGATCGCCCTGCCTCCCATAGCTGGGAGCATTGGTTAGCCGGTGGGGGCGGGAGCGAGGATGCAGGGGGAGGATAGGGGTGGTAATGGGTGAACATCAAGATACTAGGGACCAATTATTAACGATCGATTTACTGACAACCAATGATCAATGACCTACTACCGATGACAAATGTGTTTGCGATCGCGCTCAAGCAAAAGCAGTACAAAACCTATATCCTCTCCGACGAAACGGCTAACTCTACTCTAGAAGTTGTGCCGGAACGGGGCGGTATTGCCACTAGCTGGCTGGTTGAAGGCAAAGAAATCTTCTACTGGGACGCGGAACGGTTCGCCAATCCCGATCTAACTGTACGTGGCGGGATTCCCATCCTGTTTCCCATCTGCAGCAATCTCCCCGAGAATACTTACACCCACAAGGGAGTCGAGCGTAAGCTCAAACAGCACGGCTTTGCTCGAGACTTGCCTTGGACAATAGGTGAACAAGTTACGGAGGGTTGCGCCGCTCTTACGCTGATTCTCGATAGCTGCGACAAGACGCTGGCTGTTTATCCCTTTGATTTCCAACTAGCCTTCACTTATCAGATTAAAGGCAATTCTTTGGAAATTTTTCAGCGATACACCAATCTGTCTACCGAACCCATGCCGTTTTCTAGTGGTTTGCACCCCTACTTTTTGGCGACGGACAAATCTAAGCTCCGCTTTGAGATTCCGGGGATGCAGTACAGAGATCAGAACACCCATGAAAAGGGTTACTTCACCGGGGTTTTTGACGAGACGCTGGATGAAATTGATGTTTCCTTTGACGAGCTCACTGGTCTTGCTGCTACTGTCACTGACGCGGCGAGCGGCTTGCGGCTCACCCTCAGTTACAACTCCAGCTATGGGAAGTTGGTTTTCTGGATGGTGAAGGGCAAGGATTTTTACTGTTTGGAACCTTGGACTGCTCCTCGAAATGCCCTCAACACTGGCGAACACTTGATTTATTTGCAGCCGGGAGCGACTTGCGAGATGCTGGTTCGCATGACTGCAAATTTTATTTAAAAAACACTTGCTATTTCAAATGAGGGGTGCTACTATTAGAAATTGTGTGCGGTAACAATGTTTTCGCGGGTCGCTAGCTCAGCGGTAGAGCATTCGGCTTTTAACCGATTGGTCTCGGGTTCAAATCCCGGGCGACCCATAAAAATTTGTGAGTTAAGAATTTTGAGTTTTGAGCTGAATGCTCGGAACTCAAAATTTTGTTTTTTGAACTTTTAAGTAAATCTGGAAAGATAGTGCGCGATCGGTGGCAAATTGTCTTAATATTATCGTAAGAATTAAGCTTGTCCAAAATTCACTGCCCAAAAATCACAAATAATTAGGAGGAATATCTATGGCGCTTGTACCTATGCGATTGCTGCTCGACCACGCGGCTGAAAATGGTTACGGCCTACCGGCTTACAACGTCAACAACATGGAGCAAATCCAAGCGATCATGCGCGCTGCTGACGAAACCAACAGCCCTGTGATTCTGCAAGCTTCTCGCGGCGCTCGCTCCTACGCTGGCGAAAATTTCCTGCGCCACTTGATTTTGGCAGCAGTTGAAACCTATCCTCACATTCCCATTTCCATGCACCAAGACCACGGCAATGCCCCCGGCACTTGCTATTCTGCCATGCGCCAAGGTTTCACCAGCGTGATGATGGACGGTTCTCTGGAAGCGGATGCTAAGACTCCCGCCAGCTACGAGTACAACGTTCAAGTTACTCGCGATGTGGTGAATGTTGCTCATTCGATCGGCGTTAGCGTTGAAGGCGAACTGGGTTGCTTGGGTTCTCTGGAAACAGGGATGGGCGAAGCAGAAGATGGCCACGGCTTTGAAGGTGCGCTTTCTCACGATCAGTTGCTGACAGATCCTGAACAAGCTGTGGATTTCGTCGAGCAAACCGGCGTTGATGCTCTAGCAGTCGCGATCGGCACTTCTCACGGCGCTTACAAGTTCACTCGCAAGCCGACTGGCGAAATTTTGGCAATCAGCCGCATTGAAGAAATTCACCGCCGCTTGCCGAATACTCACTTGGTAATGCACGGTTCTTCTTCTGTGCCCCAAGAATTGCTGGAAATTATCAACAGCAACGGCGGCAAAATCCGCGAAACCTACGGCGTACCTGTGGAAGAAATCCAAAAAGGCATCAAGTGCGGCGTTCGCAAGATCAATATCGATACTGACAACCGTTTGGCGATTACCGCTGCGGTGCGCGAAGCTTTGTTTGCTAAGCCCGATGAGTTTGACCCCCGCCACTTCTTGAAGCCGTCGATCAAGTATATGCAGAAGGTTTGTAGCGATCGCTATAACTCTTTCGGTTGCGCTGGTCACGGTACAAAGATTAAGCAAGTGTCTTTGGACGATTTTGCAGCTAAGTATGCTAAGGGCGAATTGAGCTCTTCTGCTAAGAAGACTGTGGCTGTTTAAAAATTTTAGGTTTTAGATTTTAGATTTGTCTGAAGTCTAAAGTTAGGATTGCCGGGTAACTGTGGAGTTGCCCGGTTTTTGTTTGTGCGAGTTTATGTATTTAGGGCTTGCTGAATAATCGAGTGCATATTGCGTCGCGAAAGGTTTCGAGCGCGTGATCGAGAATAAAGTGCAAGAT